>JBKJRW010000218.1:0-26872 GCA_046593165.1 Gemmatimonadaceae bacterium | reverse complement strand
CTACCTGAAGGCGCAGATGTTCGTCGCGCACGGCACCACGGCGGCTCGCGCAGCGATAAATGTTGCGCCATTCGAATACGCAGCCGCACCCGGGCTTTTGCGTGCGCCCCTGATGTTCGTGTTCGCAGAGTTTGACGATCAGCTGCGGGCGATTCAAATCACCAACGTGGCCATGGCGGTGGTGCTGGGTGTGCTTTCCGCGTATGTCGTTTCCTGGGTCGTGCCGCTGAAGCTGCATGCGGCGGCTGTTGTCTACTCATTCGCGACACTGCTTTTCAATCCCGTCTGGGTAACCAACGTCTTATCCCCGCTCGCCGATCTTCCATACGCGGTCGCATCGCTTGGCGCGCTCGTCGTCCTTACACGGATTGTGTGCGGCACGGAAGGGGAGCGACGTTCGCCGATTATGAAAGCGCTCTTTCTCGGATTATTCACGCTCGCTTTTTTCTTTCGGTTTACCGCTCCTGTGCTGCTGGTTTATGGGTGGGCGCGCTATCGGGAGCGGCCGCGGGATGTGACCACCCGGCGCGTGTTTTCTCGACGGACGGCGGTCGCGCTGTTAGTTACTCTTGGGTTGTTGATCGCCGTCAACTTCGAGACGATCGTCAAGGGGTATTTGTGGCAGCCCGTCGTTCTCCTGTTGCGGTCTGACCGGGTTGCGATGGTACTTAACGTTTTCGCAAACGCCATCCCGTCGCAATTGGTCCCCGGCTTTGATCTGTTGTATCGCTACCATCCTCTGACTCGCCTGTCACATGCGGCTTTCGCGACAAATCCGTTCGATGCCTGGATTGTCGTGATTGCCGTGGTAATTTCGGCGGCGGCCGTGGCCGGGATGTGGATCGAACGGCGGCGCCTTCGTGCCGAGATTCTGTATGTGCTGGCGCCGATGGTCGTTCTCGTCGCGATGTTACCCAGCACGGCCCGCTACTTCTTGTCCTACCAGCCGATCATCTGGATGTTCTTGTTTACCGGGTTCTCGGCGGCCGCGGCCAGCGTGACGCGCCGTTTCGACTGGCGACCGTGGTATACCAGGGCCGCCGCCGTTGTGGCGTGTTTCGCAGTGGCGGGGCTATTGTACGTTCGCTCGTCACGGTTGACGGGTGGCGGACCGGTCACCGTAGCCAATTTTTCAATTGGATCGACGCGACGACATGCTCCGGAAGTTGCCCGGACGTACCGAGCTCTTCGGACTTTTCTCGAGACCCTGCCGCGCGAGCGGACTCTGATCGTCGGAGACCGCCACTCGACTGGTCAATGGCGGGCTATCGCCGGGCGTGATCATTACCTGCCCGACAGCGCGATGACCACAGTGGCTCGTACCCGCGATATATATCTCGTAGTCGCGTGTCCGACACCAGCGATGTGCAGCGATTTTGATGGATCAGCGGGGCGAGCCAGGAAAGGTGTGCTTGAGTACGGTATGTTCCGCTTCGACGAAGTGTTCACGACGCGAAATGACTACGCATCAGCGAGGGTGTACAGATTGACGGAAGCGCAATGACGGATCGACACGCGGGGAACGGCGCGGCCCCGGGAACGAGAATGCTGAAGGAGGGCGACCGAGTCGTAATTTGTGGCGCGGGGCCAGCCGGTCTGACCGCGGCATACCAGCTCGTCCAGAAGGGTTACGCGGTGACTGTGCTCGAGGCAGATGACATGGTGGGCGGCATCTCGCGCACGGCACGTTACAAGGAATTCCGGTTCGACATCGGAGGACACAGGTTCTTCACCAAGATTCGTCCCGTGCAGGAGTTGTGGGAAGAGATTCTTGGAGACGAATTCATCGACGTTCCCCGGATGTCCCGTATTCTTTACAACGGGCGGTTTTTCCACTACCCGCTGAAGGCGATGAATGCCATCACGGGTCTCGGCCTCTGGGAAGCGGGCAAGATTATTCTCAGCTACATCAAGGCCCGCATCGCGCCGCACGAAACGGAAGAGAATCTCGAGCAATGGGTTTCGAACCGGTTCGGCGATCGGCTGTACAGGATCTTCTTCAAGACTTACACTGAAAAAGTCTGGGGCATTCCCTGCACCGAGATACGTGCCGAGTGGGCCGCTCAGCGGATTCAGGGACTGTCGTTGGCAAAGGCAATTCTGAACGCCACCTCCCTCAACCGGCGCTCCCCGACGATCAAGACGCTGATCGCGGAGTTTCGCTATCCGAGGCTTGGACCGGGCCAGATGTGGGAGACATGTGCACGGATGGTCGAGGTGATGGGGGGCCGCATCCTCATGCGGCACGAAGTGTGTGGCTTCGATGCTCAAGGCGAGGAGGTGACGGCCGTCGTTGTGTCGCATGGCGGACAGGTCGAACGCATCGAGGCAGAACACTTCATATCGACGATACCCCTCGCGCATCTCATTCGCGGGCTCGGCGACGCGGCGCCCCCTGCCGTCACGGCCGCGGCAAAGGGACTTGCGTATCGCGATTTCATTCTGGTCGCACTCATCATTGATCGAGAGAATCTTTTCCCCGACAACTGGATCTACATACACACTCCGGGCGTTACGGTGGGGCGCATCCAGAACTTCAACAACTGGAGTGCCGACATGGTGCCTGTCGCGGGTGTAACGTGCATCGGGATGGAATACTTCTGCTTCGAGGGCGACGGACTCTGGGAATCGGAGGATGCCAGGCTGATCGAGTTGGCGTCTGCCGAGCTTGAGAAGCTCGGTCTATGCCCCGGTGGGCAGGTCATCGACGGCTCGGTTGTGAGAATGCCCAAGGCCTATCCGATTTACGATTCAGAGTACCGCGGACACGTAGACGCGATCAGCGCTTACGTCGATTCGATTCCCAATCTGCACACGGTCGGGCGGAACGGGATGCACAAGTACAACAATCAGGATCATTCGATGTACACGGCGATGCTGGCAGTGGAGAACATGCTTGGCGCGCGCCATGACATCTGGAGTGTGAACACTGATCTCGAGTATCACGAAGAGCAGCGAATCGAGCCGGCGTCGACTGAGCCTGCAACGGCGGGAGCGTAAATGAGTGGAATGGATAGCCTCGGAAACAATTTCAGGAAGGATGTCGAGCGGGAGATCCCGCGCTCGACATCGTTTCTGTTTGCACCGCTCGACAAGCGCGCGTTTGGTGTGGCGTTCGGTGTCAGCGGCGCATTGGCAATTGCCGGTGTCACGATTGCGGATCTGCTGCTTGGCACGCCATGGGCAGGGCTCGGGCTCCTGAGCGTGTACTTCGCCGGATACTCCGTTTCATGGCCTGGCGTGCTGATCGGCGCGGCCTGGGGATTCGCGGTAGCATTTTGTGCAGGGTGGCTTCTCGCTTTTGTGCGCAACCTCACGCTCGCCCTGTCCCTGTTTATGCTTCGCAGCCGCGCGGAGCTCGACGAGACGAGCGACTTCCTGGACCACATATGACGAATTCGCATACTCCGGATGTGACGAGAGAGGCATTCCGTCGCACGCTTCTGCGACTCAATGCGCGGGCGTGGGGCATAGCGGTTGGGCTTCTGCTCGGACTGGGCCTCCTCTTTGCGACGATCTTCCTCGTTCTCAAGGGCGGGCCGCAGGTCGGCGCGCACCTTGGGCTTCTTGGCATGCTGCTGCCGGGTTACACGGTGAGCATCGGCGGTGCGTTCATAGGATTTGGCTACCTGTTCGTGATTGGATACGGGATTGGGCGGATAATCGGCGGCGTGTACAACGCGCTCGCTCGCGTAGAGTAATCCTGAGAGGCCGGGCTCGACTAGTCGCCCTTGGCGTAGCGTCATCGGTCATCGCGGCGATCGGCGCGCGATGGTCGGGGGGCCGGTTGGGCGTCGAGGCATGGAGTCTGGGAACCGCCTACTCCGCCTTCTTTCTCCTGTCTGCGTCGATTGCACTTGGGCCACTCAACGTAATCACGCGGCGGCCAAATCCAGTTCACAGCGCGCTACGGCGCGATGTCGGAATTGCGGCGGGCGTTACAGCACTGGTTCACACGGTGCTCGGGCTGCAGGTACACATGGGCGGTGACCTGGCGCGCTACTTCCTCTTTCCCCCGGTAACAACTCCCGGATCGACCGTTTTCGTGGTGAGCAATTACCTCGGACTCTTATCGGCGGTAGTGCTCTCGGCGTTGATCGCTATCTCGAACAATTCTGCGATTCGCGCACTCGGCATCGGAGTCTGGAAGCGAATTCAGCGCACGGCGTATGTTGCGTTTGTTGCGGCAATGATTCATGGGCTCTTCTATCAGACGCTCGAACACCGGACGGCGCTGCTTCTCGGCATGACGCTGGTTATTTCCGCGTTGTCAATCGGTTTGCAACTAAAAGGAGCGGTGGTCGCCAGAAGCTCCCGGCTAGCGGCGCCCCGAGACGAAATACTGTGGCACGACAGCGCCGACAACGAATCGAAAAACAGGAATTGAGCGGAGCCGCTCCAACACCTTCCTGATTCGCTCGTGGTGGGACCCGAGCTCGCCAACGTCGTACCATGGCAGCATCGCTTCTCCCTTTCCCTCGAAAAGGCGTGGTCGCGGGGCGCGCAGCGCTCAGGCGGGGACGGAGATAAGCGAGATGATTCTGTCGCGCGCGATGGCGACGTCCACGACTGCTTCCGGCGGGATCGGCGCGGGGAGCTCGCCTCTGACAGCGCCGTAGAATCGGCTCATGAGTTCGCGCAATCCGGGGAATTCTGTCTCGCCCGAAAGTCCGCGTCGAAGTCCATTTGCCGCTGCGTGACCCAATGTCAGTCCCGACGAGACGAAGGGACGAGACATCTTGCGGAGGCGCGACACGTGACCGGATTCGACAATGGCGTATCCATGGAAAAGGTCGACTGTGGCTGTACCATGCTCTCCGAAAATCCTCAAGGAATTGCTCGTCGGACGGCCGGTGGTGGAAAGGAGCAGCGATAGACATGTGTGACCGGTCACTCCGGTGACGGCGATCTCACCATGTGCCCCGCACGACACTTTCCAGTCGACCTCTCCGATAGGCTCTCTTGCGAACAACCTGAACAACGACAGCGGGTGGGGAAGGATATCCAGTGCAACCTGGTGCCGCGCGGCCGGCGACATCCCGACCGCCCCCGCGGTACACATCTCAGCTGACACGTGACTCACCGGCCCGAGCCTGTCGGCATGCGTCATGATATCCCGCATCCCCCGCTGAAACGGAAATTGGTGCACGGGACAAAACTGCACCCCACTCGCCCGCGCCAGACGGACGAGTGCTTCGACTTCCGGCGCAGTTTGCGCAACGGGTTTCTCGCACATGACATGCGTTCCTGCTGCGAGCGCAGCCTCACAAAGCGCGTAGTGCTCGGCAGGAGGCGTGCAGACGTGCACTGCGTCAACCCGGCGCGATCGCAGCAGATCATCGATCGTCATCGGTTCACATGACTTTCCAAGCAACGCAGCAAGTTCTCGCGCCCTGCCCGAATCCGCATCGGCTACTGCTTCGATAACCGCCCCAGCGCGTATCGCAGCGCGAGCATGAACGCCGCCCATGAGCCCCGCCCCGACTACACCTGCCCTGATGGGAGCGGCGCTCATCCTATCGGTCGGCCACTGCCGTCCGCACGCCAGTCGACGCGGAGGCGTAACACGCGTCGATGACGCGCAGTGCATCGAGCGCATCCTCGGCAGTGGCCGGCGGGCGACCTCCAGTCTCGAATGCGTCGAGAGACCGCTCGAGAACAAGACGTGTCGAGACGACGCGAGGGTTCGGGGGATTGCGAGCGAGCGTCGTTCGCTTGTTGCCGCGTTCGGTCCACGCAAGTCCGGACGCTCCGTAATCGACACGGAGGTGCGGAACCGTGCTGCGGTAGAGCCCTGTGGTCACGCGCGCGCGTCCTCCAAACGAAGCACGGTACGAAGCCGAGACGGTATCGGCGCGCACCTCGAAGTAGTGCGTTTCGCCTTTGCACAAACGGTTTTGCACCAGTTGCGCAATGCGGCCACCCGCAAACTCGAGCGACACAACAACAAGGGCGTCGGAGCCGCCGTCGTTGAGCCCACCGGCAGACATCGATGCCCAGGCGAACCGGGGTGTTTCTCCGAAAAGCGCGAGAATGTAGTCGATGAGGTGAATGCCAGCTTCGTGCAGCGTGCGGCGGAGCATCGCTCCACGCCACCCACCTTCGGTCCATGGCGGCACGTCCGTGTGCTGCCAGAGAGAGGCAAAGAACACGGGCTCTTCGGGATGACGGCGCGTTGCGTCCAGCAGCGCACGAAAAATGGGCATCTCGCGGAACTCGTGGTTCAAGGCGATGCGTTTCCCTGCCCGATTCGCGGCCTCCATGATCTCGAGCCCTTCGCCGACGTTAGGAACGAACGGCTTCTCGCAAATCAGGTGGCACCCGGCATCGATTGCCGCCAGACAGATGGCCGTGTGCGAGTCGGGTGGCGTCGCGACAATGACAACCTCAGGTTTCGCGGTCGCAAGCATCTCCGCAAAATCAGCGAAAACAGGCACGCTGAATTTTGACGCCGCGCGCTCCCGGCGTTTCGGGTCCGTGTCGCAAGCCCCAACAACCTCGACACCCTCCATCAGCGCCAGTGCCGGAAGATGCATCTCATATCCTGCCTCGCCGCAGCCTACCACTACAATCCTGCGTAATTTCATTCTTGAGCTTTCCCGTGAGATTGGGTGCTGCCGTTGGCGGAGTAAGCTATCCCGCGTGGTGAGCCCCGAACAGCGAGGCTCTTATACGCTCGCAGCCGGCACTTCAACTTCGCTGGACCGTGGGCTAGCGCGATTCTCTGACCGGAAGCACCGGCTTCCTTGACCATACCGTGATCTCTCCATCGCCTACGGTGGCCGCTAGAGTCGTATCAGCCTGCCAGTCGCGGCGGAGCGCTTCTGCGATCGCTGGTACCTCCAACCGCATCGCTCGTGGAAAAGTAGTGAGGACCTGTGGATGAGCCCCTGCTGAGCCGGAAGTCAGGGAGTCGAACCGAGCGAGGGTTCGCGCATACGAGTACCTGGCCATATCCGCAACCGGTAGTCGGCGCGAATAGTACTGAAAGCCGCTCTCGGCATTCGACACCACGATGATTCTGTCGCCGCCGTGCCGGGAATCGGTGAGACGAAGCGCTGCTCGATAGGGCTGTTTCGGCGTGCGGTAGTAGTATGGAAGAGACCTGCCGGCCGCGTAAGCCAGAAGCAGCGTAACGACGCCAGCGGCCGCGAGCACTGAGCGTGACGAAAGCATTCGGTACCGGGCAGCGAACAGCGCTACGGCCTGCACCGCGCTAACAGCGGAAAGAATGGCGAGCGGAAGCAATAGCAGAAAGAACCGAGGTGAAAACGTCAGCCATCCGATTCCAAGAAAGGTTGCTGTCAGGACGGATGGCAACACCAGGCCAGCAGCGAGCGGCCAGCAGAAAAAGCAGAGGGCGGCGAAGCCAATGCCCCCCACAAGGAGGAACACAAACGCGAGGAGCGGATCGCCAAATCCCGCGACAATCCCTCTCACCATCTCGCCGAAAAACTCCGCCGAGAACGGCGCATATCCTGTTCCGGGCTCGGCGTATACTGTCCTGATCACTACCAACGCCTCCGGCAACGCACTCGAGTAGATCTGAAATGCGAGCAGGCCGACAACTCCGAGAGCCGAGAAAACACGACGGACAAGTGGGCCAATTCGCTCGCCGGCGCGTTTGACCCGGACCGCAACCGCAACGCCGAGGAGGGCGTGCCCTGCCAGAACGAACCCCGTTATCAGAAGTGAGGCGCTGCCCAGAACCGCAGCGGCGACGTATAGACCCCATCGCCACAGTCGATCATCGCGCATCGCCTGAATGAGTAGTCCAGTCGAGAGAAGCGCGAACAACAGGTAGGCTGTGTAGCCACGCGCGTTTTGTGAAAAAAACACGTGATGATACGACGTAGCGAGCATCATCGCAGCTCCCAGCGACGCATACCGCGAGAGGGCAACCCGGCCGACCCAGTACAATGCGGGAATCGTCAGCGTCCCGAACAGCACGGCAGGTAGCCTTACCGACCACTCGCTCTCGCCGAACATGCCGATCGACAGCTTGAGCAGCAGCGTGTTCATCAAGTGGTTGTTGGATCGCAGGTAACTTCCAATTATCTGCGCCACTGTCAATCGCGTATAGTCGACGATGGGCGTAATCTCGTCGAGCCAGAGATCCTGCTCCAGCCCGTGCAGCCTCAGGAAAAGACCGAAGGCGGTCACGAGCAGCAGCGCTCCCATCGCTGAGGCGACGGGAATATCGATCGGCGTTTCGAGGCGCGAAGGCACAAGCATGCCCGGCGCCAGCGCCAGCTTCCTGAACCGAACATTTCGGGCCGCCAGGAGCGCAAGAATAAGCGCCTCGGCCAGGAACGTAACGCGCAGGAGACTCACACCACTGAAGGGCAACTGCATTTCCGCAGCGCGCGGTATCGTCTCGTACCACGCGGTCGGGAGGAAAGCGGCGATCAGCACGAGCGCCGATGCCGCAGCGGAAAGAAGCATTCGCGGTTTCATTCGCTCCAATCTGCGGTATGGTCCGACACGGGAGCTGATGCGTTGTTGCCCGGACGAGCGTCGCGAGTGACGGTGTTCTCGATCACACACCACACAAACTTTGGCCATTCGCGCCAAATTCTAATATGACTTTCACCGAACGTGCGCTTGTACTCGTGCGCCGGAGCATTGACTACGCGGTGTCCATGACGAAGGCACTTCATCACCATCTCCTGCTCGATCGTGTGAGTATCCTCCTTCAGCTCGATATCGATGGCGACCTTTCGGCGGATGGCACGAAACCCGTTGAGAGTATCGGTTAGCTCGACATTCCATCGCTTGTTGATGGCAATGTTCATGAGAATGTTGCCGATTGTCCTCACCAGTTGACCGACACTTACGGACAGCTCGTCGCTCCCACCCGCAAAGCGGCTGCCGACGCAGAGCTCAGCCTGGTGACTCGCGAGCGGACGGACCAGAGTTGGAATGTCGAGCGCATCGTGCGACCCGTCTGCGTCCATGAAGACGAGATACTCCGAGTTCGATAAAGTAAGGCTCGCTCGAATCGCAGCGCCCTTACCCTTGCCCGGGTCCACCACCACTCGAGCGCCCGCGGCACGGGCCTTTTCGCACGTCGAATCCACCGAACGACCGTCCATGACCAGCACTTCGCTGCAGAAGGGAGCTGCCGCCCTCACCACCTGCCCTATGGTGTGCTCCTCGTTTCGGGCGAGGATAACAACTGTGACCGCATTTGCGTCATGAGTCGCGACGATTGCTTCAGAATCAGACACCGGCATCACTGACCTCGGTAGAAAAAGCGGCGGTGCTTCGCTTCGCCGGCTTCCGGCAGAGTGCTACAATCGAACGTCCAAACGGCAACTCGACACCCGCCGCAATGAGCCTGGATTCAAGCCGAAGCATGGCCCGCTTGGCCGGGTAAGCTAGTCCGCCCGGTGACACTGGGACAGCGAGGAGTCCGTGATATCCCGTGCCGCCCCGCTTCGTCGCGCGAATCTCCCAGGCTGCCTCGGCGAATAAAGTGATTCCCCCATCTCCGACAGGGGTGCTAGACGGTGGCGTCACCCAGCCTCCGCGATAATGCGGCGGAACGACGCCTGGAGAATATCGTTCCCGCCGCCAACACGGCGATGTACACCATGCCCCCGGCCGCTACACTGGCGACCACCGGACGAGCACCCGGCGCCGCGACAAGGATCAGAGCCATCAAGGCCGCGGCGAAAATTGCCGGCAAGGAGGGACTAAAGCCTGGGCGAACTCCCATGCGAAATAGCGCAATGAAAGCGCCAGCAAGAATCGCCGATTCTCCCGCGACCGTCGCGACTGCGGCACCAACTATTCCGAATCGGGGAATCAGGATGATGTTGAGTGCGACGTTGACGGCCACACCGCAGGCAATGATCACCGTCTCGAGACCAAGGCGGTGCATGGCGAGAAAAACATTCCTTGTCGCCCCGTGCACCGCCAGCGGCAACAAGCTCAACAGCAGTAATTGCAGTGCGACCGCTCCGTTCTGGTAGTCGGCGCCGAATATCAGATCCATGAGGGCTGGCGCCACCAGAACACCACCCACTACGAAGGGAATCGTGACAGTCAACGAAAGGCCGATTGATCGCGACAGTATGCCGGCAAGAGTCCCGGGCGCGTTTACAGACCGGGCGATCTCAGGGAGAAAGGTCACGTGCGCCGCGTAGAGCAACGCCATGACGAAGAACACAATCCGATAGGCCGCAGAGTACCATCCGACTTCGCGCGACGAGACCATCAATCCGAGTATGACGACATCGAGCGACACAACGATCGTGCGAAGTACCCGCGATAGCGTGATCATTCGCGAGCGAAGCGCCATGCTGCGGATGGCTGCCGCAGCGGGCCTCACCCAGCGCCCTCGCATCAGGGGAACCAGGAGAAATGTTGCGGCAGCGAGATCGCCCGCCAATTGAATGAGCGGCACCCGCGGCACGTCTGCAGGCGTGCTTACGAGAAGCAGAACCAACGCGAGACTCGCCGCTTGAGCGATGAGCAGTGCTGCTCCCACCGTCCCGGTCCTGCCGAGCCCTTTGTACACCCAGCCAGTGTCGAGGGCGAGGGGGATGACCGACAACGCATAGAGCCACGTGACAGTGCGCCGTTGTGGGTCGAGCCCCATCACCAGCGTAAGCGCCACTATGCCGAGAATCGCCACGATGGCGCAACAGAGGCGGAGCGTGATGCCTGCTGCAGCGATGGATGGAGCGCGTTCGGGCTCCCGGGCAACTTCCCTCGCGCCTACCTCTCCGATCCCGACCGCCAGCGCCGTGCCGAAATGCGCGACTACAGCCATCGCGAATGCGATCTGCCCGAACCCAGACGCTCCCAGACGACGCGCCAGGTATGCCGTGGCCACAAACGCAATAAGCCGCGCGCCGGTCTCGCCGAAAGCGAGCGGAATGAACCGACTTCCCCCCGGCTCCGGTGACGCGACGCGCGCTGCGCCCTTTGGCGCGCCCTCAAGCAGGAGAAACGAAGCAGCGCCAATTGGTACCGCGACTGCGCTGAGAAACTGGTAGGCGAAGTGCAACGGGATGGCCACCAGCACGAGCGACAGACCGCCGCGGGGCCACAGCCAGGCGTAGAACCGGCGGTTGACCGCAATGCATAGCGCGAGCAGTACGGCCGACAGTATCCACGCAGGCAAGCCGAAGCCCGAAGCCGCAAGGACCACCGCCGCAACGGTAGCGCCCGCGGCTGCAGTACCAGCAAGGGCGCGGCGACCGAGGCTCGGAGTCGAAGAGTCGGGTGTGGGCTCGCTCTCGAGTATGAGGCGCACCCAGGGAACCGCCCTGTCCATGAGATCTGTCTTCATCATGGATGCCACGGACCACCGCTTGTAGTGCGTTCCCTGGATCGCCGGGTCGAGGAGAACCCCCCCTATGCGGCGCAGCCTGTAACCGAGCTCGATGTCTTCGATCTGCGGCTTCGCGAACTGCCCGTCGTCGAATCCGCCGACTGCACGAAATGCGTCCGCCCGCACGGCCCCGCAGCCAGCCCAAAACGTCGAGACGAGTCCCGCACTCTCGCTGTGGGCATAGTGGTGAAGAAGGTTGCGGTACCTCGAGACCATCGATTCGTCGGCGGGCGTTTCGTCGTACGACCCGAATACGGCCACCAGGGAGGGATCTGCCCACAATCGGTCGGAGAGCAACCGGAGCGCGTCGGCATGCACCGCGACGTCCGCGTCGATGAACGCAATGAGATCTCCACTCGCCGCCTCGGCACCCCTGTTCCTTGCTCCAGCGGGACCGATCGGTGTGTCGCCTGTCTGGAGCAAGACATCCGCACGGCCGCGGGCAATTTCCGCCGTCGTATCAGTACTCGCGTCATCAACGAGAATAAGCTGCCACTTTCCGCGAGGGAGATCGCTCAGCATGAGCGCTTCGAGGCACGCTGACAAATGCTTTCCGGCATTGTGCGCCGGGACCACTACCGAGAGGAGCACCGCTATCGGACTTCGCCTCGGCCGCGCCGGGAACGGACACCCTTGTCAATGGCACGCCCCGCCTTCCTTGCGCCAATGTATGTCGCAAATGCCGGCGAACACCAGTGGTTCAGCATTCGACCTCCCTCGCAAATAAAACATCCCGAATTGTCGACCGAGTAGAAGGTCGGAATCGCCTTCAACGTGCGCGCCGTGGAGCTTCTGTCACGAGCTCGAGATACCTTGAGACTACAGCTTCCTCCGACCAGCGCTCGCGGTAACTCTCAATGCCGTTGTGCCCAAGGCGAGTGCGCAACGAAGAATCCTCCGCAATCGTTCGCATCGCGTTGACGAGCTCGACGGGCGTGGTGAAAAGCAGTCCTGCGCCGGAGGCTTCAATGATTTCGGGCAACGGGCCGAGTCGCCGCGCTATCACAGGAGTGGAGCATGCAAACGACTCGATCAACGTGAGGCCGAACGTTTCGTACGTGACGGACGGGGCGATCGTTGCGATCGCGTGTCGATAGAGGCGTGAAAGATCGCCTCGACCAACTGGACCGAGGAAGCGTACCTGCGGCCCGGCCGTGCGTTCGAGATCTGGGCGATAGGATCCCTCACCTGCTATAAGAAGATCGATTCCGGCAAGCGCCGGCATATGAGGGATGACATCCTGCAGACCTTTGATCTCCTCGAGCCGTCCGGCGAAGAAGAAATAGGGGCGGTCGTGCGGGCTCGCGCTCTCGTCCGCGGCCGGTGGCAGATCACTGAACGGAGGGAGCACCGACATCTCGCGAGGAAATCCGAACTCCGCGTGTTTGTTCGCGCTGAAATCGCTCATTGCGATGAACAGGTCGATCGCCTCGATGTGCTTCCTGAAGCCGGGGCCGAACCGCCAGAGTTGCGGAGGCCTTCGGTATGTGAGCTGGCAACGGATGCACTGCCGCTCCAGGCACACCTCGCGCTTGTGTCGCCACAGAACGTGGGTCGGGCATATCAGCCAGTGCTCATGCGCTGTGTACACCCGCGTCGAATGACCTCCCAGACTGAAGATTCCGGGTCCGCCGATGAGCGATGCGTTATGAAAGTTCACGACATCGAACCGGCGCTCATCGAAGATGCGCCTGAGAGTGGCGCGATGAACGGTGGGCCGCCCGGTTTGATGCGCCAACAGAGGAGAAATGCGGCCGGCGCTGCTGCGGAGGGGGATCACTTCCACGCCGTCGTCCTCGTGCGGGATATTCTCCACTGCCTTTGCATGGGACACGACGGAAAACGCATCGACGTCGTGAATGACCGTTACTTCGTGTCCACGCCTGACAAGCGCCCGCGCCAACCGCTGAACGGCAATTGCGTCACCACCGAAGCTGTACGGCGGATAGAAGGTCGTCGGAAAGCAGAAGCGAAGCGGGGTCAAGCGGCAGCTCTGCGAAGCGAGGCGAGGGCGGCTGTAGCTCCCCGCTCCCAGGTGAGATCGGCGGAACGCAGGAGCGCTGTGGCCGACATGCTCCGGCGCAATGTCTCGTCTGTCACCAACCGCTCCATCGCAGCCGCAATGCCCGCGTGATCCCCGGGGGCGACGAAAATTCCGCCGCCAGAAAGCAACTGAGGAAGCGGGCTCTCAACAGTAGCGATCACTAGAATGAGGTGGGGCGGATCGGACTTGCAGGCTGCCGTTACGCGTGCGTGAGCCCGGATGATGTCGGGGACGTTTTTGTGCGGGTTGAAGCCACCGACGTAGATGAACCATTTGGCACCTGTTGGCACTCCCGCTTTCCTCGACTCGACATCGATCTCCGCGTGCCCCCGCGGTCGGAATGCCGGAGCGGCCGCCTCTGCCGCAACGTCAATCAGACCCGGATCCACGCCGTGGACGCGCGCGACGTCGGAGGCCGCGTAGTCGGAGACAGTGAGGACGCGCGTGGCCTGATGAAGCGCGAGCTTCATCTTGAGGCCCCAGAAAACACGACTCCGAAGTGATGGAAGAGTGAGCGCAGGAAACCGCTCGGCGATCGCATCATGGATGGTGACTAAAGCGCGAAGTCTCGGGGGAAGTGGAAAATATGTGTACACCGACGGAGAGAAGAAAACATCCAGGTGCGTTCTCGCGACAGCCCTCGTCATCGCAAGCATATCGAATGGCGATCGGTATCCAGCAGCGGAGGCGGCGGTGGCGGCAGGGGTGCTAGCGGCCACTATCACGGCTCGCAAGTTGGGTTCGGCGATTGTAAAACGCCTGGCCGACGCTTCGTCTACAAAGCACACAAACTCATCGTCAGGTGCGAGGCGCACCATGGCCGCGACGATCTCACGTGCGAAGCGACCGTAGCCGCGCTCGTTCGACCAGCATGTTCCGTCAACCCCGATCAGCAAATCACGCTTCCATTGCACCGGCAGCTTCGCCAGCCGCCCAACAGGCCGCGATGACAATCAACAGGGGCAACGCGGCTAGAAAACGCTTTCTATAGAAGGGGACGTGCCACACTCTACTGCGCACCCGGAGGGCGAGGACAAATGGGACGACCGGGGACCCGAGGATGATGCGGAGCCGGCCATTGCTGCCGTTCTCGACTCGGGCCTTGCCGAAAGAAGGAATTGCTTTGCGCGAGTATGCCGAGTTGTCACCGGCGAGCTCGGCTGCGGGGCCGTCGCTTGAAGCCAAAGCGGTCTCCGTGGCCAGATCGTGGCCCGCCGGGACCACGATCAACTCGGCCTCCTGATCCCGGCAGCTTTCGCTCAACGCATCGATGCATCGCGCGATTAAGCGCGAAGAATCGATCGAGGCTACTACTACGCTCAATCGTGGAACCGGAGACGTGGGGGGCTTTTCAGAATCCAATATTCAGATGTCGGATGTTTGCAGGCGCGCGGGGCAGGAATATATGGACCCGCGGCACATAGCGCCTCGTCGAACGTGCAAAGCCGACCGCTTTTCTGCAGATTCTCCTGCCGCAACATGACTTCGGGGGCTCGATTCGTAAAATGGCATCAATAGGCATGCGTGGCGACCGCGTTCCGTGGATTGTTTTCGCCACACTGCTCTACATCGTCACAGCAGGGGCGTATTTCGTCCTTCCCGTAGCTGACAGTTTCGACCACGTGCTGCTGGGATCCACGCCGTTCGCCCACGATTCGGTGCTCAACGCTGGCATCCTGGAGTGGGGGTTTCGAGCGCTTTGGGATAGCCAGCTTTCGCTATTCGACTGGACAGCCGGGTTTCCTCTGAAGAACACGCTCGCTGGGACGGAGCATCTGGTGGGCTGGCAGGTATTCTATAGTCCGTTGCGCGCGTTGGGACTTACGGTTGCTGCAGCGTACAATGTAGTGATACTGCTTTCGTTCGTGATCTCTGGAGTGGGAACCGCACTACTCGCTCGCCGCCTTGGCGCGTCGCGAAGTGGAGCGGCGCTCGGCGGGTTCGTGTTTGCTTTCAACCCGTTTCATGTGGACCACGCGATCCACGTGCAGACGATGGCGGTCTGCTGGTCGCCGTTTGCGCTGCTGGGGCTGGAGATGACATTGGCGCGCGATGGCCGCTTCAAGGGGCCGGTGTTGATGGCGGCCGCTTTCGTCATGACGGCGCTTTCGGGGATGTATTTTGGCGTGTTTCTGCCGCTGGTGCTGGCCATGTACGCGATTATTTCGTGGCTGATGGGCCGTCACCGTTTCGACTGGCGGGTGGCGCGCGACATTGCGTTGGCTGCGGTGGTGAGTCTCGCTGCACTCACGCCCGTGTTGATCCCGTACGTGCGGTATGCGGCAACCTGGGGCGCCTACCCCCAGACCGCCGCAGTCCTGACCAAATTTTCGCTTCCTTTGGTGGGGCTGGTAAAAACCCCCAACTGGCTTGCAGTTTGGCAGCACACTCGTCTCGCCAGCGAAGCGATTTCGGTAGGCGCATTCCCCGGTATCATTGCGCTTGTTCTGGCGGGATTCGGCCTCTTTGCCAAAGGGGAGAGTTCGTCCGAACGACAGATTTCGAGACTGCTGATTACGCTGGCAATCGCGACGTTTCTATTTGCCCTTGGACCTGTACTGACGCTTCGCACCGGTATAGGGTTCGAACCGCTCGCCTGGCTTCCGCTACCGGGCCGTCTATGGCTGTCATTCACGGCGATTCGATGGCCCATGCGGATCTTCATGTATTCCATCATTTGCGGCGCGATTCTCGTCGCCCTGGGAGTATCACGAGTCCGGACAGCCTTTCCTCGGCGCGGCGCGGCTGTGGTGTCGGTCCTCGCTGTCTTGTTGTGGTTTGAGTTGAGACCGGCTACCTGGTACGCCTCGAAGTCTCTCTATGTCTATGATCCGGTAAACACGTCTGACGCATATCCATTTCTCGCGTCCGAAAAAGACAGAGGCGGTGTGGTTGAGTTGCCGAGCAGGACCGAGTCCGGGTATGCAACGCCCTACGCTACCCGTTACGCGTATGCCAGCGCTGGCCATCTGAGGCGGGTGGTGTCATTTCATGGAAGTCTGTTGCCGCCACTGCTCGATAGCCTGCGCAAGGCGAGCTTTCATCTTCCCGACTCGGCTTCGAAGCAGCTTTTCGTTACGCATGGCGTGACCCGGCTGGTGATTCACAAGAATATTCTGCCTCCCGACAGCGGGAACGCGCTTGTCCGAGTCTTTGAAGCGAAGGGGTATCCGATGCTGTTCAACAGTGAGTTGAGCGCGGTTTTCGCGATTCAGAAAGATCTCGGGGGGACACACTGATGAGACTTGCGACGCCGTCGGAAGATGCGCAAAACGCAAGAGGGGCCTCGCATGAGGCCCCTCTTGTGAGCAACAACCGCTTATTCAATGCGCCCTCTCGGAATCGAACCGAGAACCTACTGATTAAGAGTCAGTTGCTCTAACCAATTGAGCTAAGGGCGCTGACGTGGAACTGCACTCTGGTGCGCCAGGAGGGAATCGAACCCCCGACCCACAGCTTAGAAGGCTGTTGCTCTATCCAACTGAGCTACTGGCGCAGGTAAACTCGCAACTTAATGAAGGTTTGGCCTTCGTTCAATTGGGCGAACCGGATTCGAACCGGTGAGCTCCCGTGAGCTGGCCCTCTCGTACCCAGACACGTTAATCCTGCGGGGCCGAGGGTGCAATTAGTATCAAGGGGTCAGAGTCGTTGAAAATGCCTGAGCAAGGCATCTTTCAACGACTCTGACCCCTTGATCCATGCGTGTAGCGATTCTCGCCAACGACCGAGCCAGCTTTATCCGTCCGATGGCGGAGGGGCTGGCGCGCATGCTCGTCGCTTGCGGTGCCGAGCCAACGGTGCATTACGACGGACTGTCGGCGCTGATGATGCGTCAGCGGCCGGATTTTTCTTCCCCCCGTTCTCTGGCCGGATCGACACTTCGACTTGGCGCTAGCCGCAGCGCGTTCGGCGATCTCGTTCGAAAACTCGAAGGGACGGATTTGATCGTCGTTGTAGCCAACGTGCCGGGTAGTTTTTCGCCGGGCCTCATGCCCAATATCGAACTGCTGCGGGAACGGTTTCCGAAAGTGCCCATAGTGAACTACGATCTTCATTATCTGCCGACGCTCGACAGCTGGGGGCGATTTCTGTTGAAGGGCGAGGAGACGCAATTGTCGGCTGCAGATCTCAAGGTATTCGCCAAAGGGAAATTCGGGCTCGAACGGTACGACTGGTACTTGATGGCATCGGTGGGGACCGAGATTCCGCTTCCGCCCGGCCCGCATCCTTATTCGCTGATCGGCCTCGATCTCGACGACGGGACGCTGTTTCCCGATCAACTCGGTGAGTTTCGGGCGCTCGTGGATTTCGCTCAGGATCGCGGGCACTATCCGGCATTTCGAAAGGT
Source organism: Gemmatimonadaceae bacterium (assembly GCA_046593165.1). Lineage (GTDB taxonomy): Bacteria > Gemmatimonadota > Gemmatimonadetes > Gemmatimonadales > Gemmatimonadaceae > UBA4720. Next base: position 9,136 of record JBKJRW010000218.1, on the reverse strand, counting down.
TCAGATCGAAGCGCTTGAGATGGCGGGGGTGAAGTATGAATTGTTGGATGGCGACTATAGCATCGAAGCGATTCGGGAGATTTATCGCAGGACGTCGATCTATTTCCTTGCGTCGTCCGAGGCATTCGGGATGCCGATATGCGAGCTGCAGGCTTGTGGGAGTCTAGTGTTCACGCCTGATCCATATTGGCCCGCCTCACATTGGCTTGGCGACGATTACTACTCGAAGCGAGAACCAAGCCTCTCGCCGAATTTCGTGGTTTACGAGAACGATGCCGGCAAACTGGCTGAGCGGATAACGGCTGCCGCGGTGGCCGCCGATCCCGCGCTCGTACGACACGCGCTCGAGACGCATCAGCCGGAGTTGCTGCACGGCAGTCGCGAAACACTGAAGCGCTTCCTGAACCGTGTCTCAACCGGAACGATCCACTCGCGGCTTCACCACGAACACAAGAGTGTCGCGCGTTAGGTCCTGAAAAGCTTGTCCGGCAGCGAACGCACAGGGCAGATGGCAACACAAAGCCCCTACAACTCAATTTGTCGCAGAGGCTTTGTTAACTCGATCGGGGCGCCCGGATTTGAACCGGGGACCTCCTGCTCCCAAAGCAGGCGCGATACCGGGCTACGCTACGCCCCGAAGAACTCACGCAAACTACTACCCCACGACGCGCTCGCGCAACGCAGCAAACAACGCACGAAACGCACGCCCACGGTGACTCACCACCGCCTTCTCCGGCACACCCGCCTCGCCAAACGTCTTCTCCAACTCGGTCGAGTAGAAATAGGGATCGTACCCGAATCCATTCTCCCCTGCATGAGTGGTGACTATCCGCCCGAATGTCTGGCCCAAGGCAACGGCCGCCTGCTGCCCATCGACATACGCCGCCGCACAGGTATAGCTCGCGCTGACATCGCGAAATCCATTCAACGCCGACAGGAGCTTCGCATTGTTTGCATCATCCAACTCCTGGCCCTCGAGGTCATCCCGGCCCGAATAGCGTTTGCTCCACACACCAGGAGCACCGCCGAGTGAACTCACAGACAATCCGGAATCATCGGCAAGAGTCGGCAATCCACTCTTTCGATGAAAATGCCGCGCCTTCGCGAGCGCGTTTTCCTCGAAAGTGTCGAAGCATTCGATGCCCTCTTCATCAGGCGAGTAGTCAATCCTCGCTTCGTCGAGCGTGATTCCCAGCATCCCTTCGTCGTAGAGAATTCCACTCAATTCCCGCAGCTTACCAAGACTCCGGGTCGCCAGAAGAACGCGAAGCTCAGGCGCCAAGCGCCACCTGCTGCGCACGGTCGAGCTGCACGATGCCGGCAACGGCAAGGTCTATCAATGCATCGAGCTGCACCCGATCAAAGGTGCCATGCTCACCAGTCCCCTGCACTTCCACAAACTGTCCGGTCGAACTCATCACGACATTCATATCCACTTCGGCGCGAACATCTTCCGGGTAGTCGAGGTCGAGACGCGGCTCTCCATCAATAATGCCAACGCTGATTGCCGCAACACGCCGCTTGACGGGCGTTGCCGCGACCTTTCCAGTCTCCACCATCCAGGCGAATGCATCGACAATCGCTACCGCGGCTCCAGTGATCGCCGCTGTGCGCGTGCCACCGTCGGCAACAATCACATCGCAGTCGAGCTTCACCGTGAACTCACCAAACGCAAAATCATCGAGCATCGCGCGCACACTTCGCCCTATCAGCCGCTGAATCTCCTGCGTCCTTCCGCCAACCTGAGCGCGCTCGCGCGATGTGCGCGTCTTGGTTGCACGCGGAAGCATCGCATACTCTGCGGTGAGCCAGCCCTGTCCACTGCCACGCCGCCAACCGGGTACGCCCGTTTCGACCGACGCGGTACACAGAACCTTCGTCGCGCCAAACGACGCAAGGCACGACCCCTCGGCGTACGGGGCTATTCCACGCTCGAGAGTCACGATGCGCGTGTCGGAGTTGGTTCTTTCGGTGCGACTGCTCCTGTTATCTGCCACTCAGCTTCTCGATGATTGATGTTGTTGATTGACCGGGTGTGAGCGGAATGACCACAACCTCTCCTCCCCACTCCCGCACTTCACGCGCCCCTACGATGGTGTCTTCGCGGTAGTCCCCGCCCTTCACGATCACGTCGGGACGAAGCGCCAGAACAAGCTCGAGCGGAGTGTCCTCGCGGAACAAGACGACGGCGTCTACCGACTCGAGCGCGGCGAGAACGTAGGCTCGCTCCGCCTCTGTTCTAACGGGCCGCTCCGGCCCCTTGAGCCGCCTCACAGACTCGTCACTGTTCAAACCAACAACCAGGAAATCGCCTCGCCCGCGAGCGGCCGTGAGAACATCCACATGACCTGGATGGAGCAGGTCGAACACGCCGTTCGTGAACACCAGACGCCCGCCGAGCGACGCACGCCAGCGACGAGCGTCGTCCAATGTCATGATTTTTTCTGCGGGAGCACGTGGACTCAGAACGATTTCTCGGCTGATGGCCGGAGGTGAACGATCCTGGTGCGACTGAATGGAATCTTGAACTCCTGATCGTACTGGGCCCAGATCCTGATGCGATCGCCCTCACGGACGACGTTGATCTCCTTGGCCGAGAGCGGGAGCTTCACCGAATCCGTAAATGCGCGCAGCCGATCCGTGATCTGCTGGTCGCTCCGGCGCGCGGCAAATGTCGCCTCGTTCTTCATCGCATCCTGGAATCGGTAGTATATCAGAGCCTCTTCGCCACCGACGACTGCAGCGTACGCAAGCGCTGCGACAATTATGAGCTGAAGAAGGCAGCCGAGCCGGCTTGCACCGTGACGCGCGCCTAGATGCGCTCTCACCACTGTGACTGCGCTCCCTGAATGACTTCGTTGACGATCCGCTCGATGGCCTGCTTTCTTCCAGCGGCTTCTCCGCGCTCCTCATACTGGCCTTCTGCGATCAGCCCCTTCCGCTGCCACAGCGATTTGCCCGACACCTGATCGACCAGCTCGATGTCCACCGATATCTGGAGCTGTCGCCGCGCACTCGTCTGACTCTTGTTGGCCGCGCTGTAGCCTATCGGGATATCGGTCTCGTATCGCTGAATGGTACCGCGTAACACGGCACTCGCCCGATTCTCAGTGGCCTCGCGCAATCCCAGCCGGTTTCTCAGCTCAGTGCGGAGCGCCAGCGCGAGCTCCTGCTGAATCTCGGGTGCGGATGTGAGATTCTCGAACGGAATGATCGCGACCGTGCGGACGTGCGAAGGCAAGCCCCCGCCGGCAAAGCCATACGGGAAGCAACCCACCATCGTCAGGAGGATGCTAAGGACTCCAAATCGACGCATCAAACGCCGGTACCTCCTCATCGCGAGTGATCCCGAGCCAGAGTTTCCGGCGACCGGGAACCTCATACAAGAGACGACCGCCAGCATCGCGGGTAACGAGCTCGACGAGCCTGCCGCCGCTGAGGCGGGCGAGCTGCATCAGGCGAGTGCCCTTGACCGTCACTCGCCATGCAGCGGGGCGCCCAATATCGGCGTGGATCACATCGCCTTCGACTGTCACCACGGTATCAGGCAGCGCGGGGATCGCAAGCCGGCCGAGTGCTGCCCACAGCATGGGGGCGGGCGGAAGAACTCGCTCCACCTGCGCCTGGTTGGCCGCGGTCAGCGTGTTGCCGATCAGGACAGCCCGGGCGACGGCGACACCGTTGTTGAGAAAGAGATCGAGACGCGCGCTGTCGGGTGAGGCGGCGCGGATGGCTCCTTCGCCCCGTGCAATAAGCGCATTCTCTTCGTAGTCCCACCTGAACACGATGCGCCTGTGTCCGGGCGCGAGCTCGATCGATGGAAGCCGGCGCTCCGGCGCCGGCGTTCCTGCGAGCGGGATCGCGCGCGGAGCACACCCGACCCCAACGAACCCCAGCACCGCGATCAAACCGCGAACCGTCATCGCGCTACGATGGAGATGATGCGGTCGCCCTGAATGATCGCGTCGAGTGTCGCAAAGCCACTCAATACTCGTCCGAATACCGTGTAATGACCATCGAGATGGGGCTGTGGAGAATGGGTGATGAAATACTGGCTCCCTCCGGTGTCGGGCCCCGATAGCGCCATGCCGACGGCCCCACGTTCATAGCGGCGAGGATTCATTTCGTCGCGTATGGCGTATCCTGGCCCACCGTTTCCATCATCGCGAGGGTCCCCATCCTGAGCGACGAAGTTGGGAACCACACGGTGAAATCCTGTTCCCCTGTAGTATCCGGTTCGAGCGAGGTTCATGAAGTTCCAGACTGTGATTGGTGCGTCGGCACCGAACAACTCGAGCACGAGTTCTCCGCGCTGTGTCTTAATCGTGACACGCTGCGTACTACCCTGGAGCGCCGGGACCACATGCGTAGCGACAATGTTCTGATACCATTGAAACGGCCGCGGGTTTCCAGAAGTTGACTGCCACGTGGGAAAAATCGAAATACTCGCCGCCCCGGCCCGCACGAGGGGATCATCCGAAGCACGAAGGGATAAGACCTGTTGTCGGAGCGACGGAGCGAACGACACACTGTCGTTTTTCCATGCGGCCGCCAGATACTGAATCGCGGCGATTCTCGCATCGTTGCCTGAGTCTGCGAGCGAGCGGGCATAACTGCCGAGGACGGCGGGAACGTCAGCGGCGCGGGCATGGCGGGAAAGACTGCCAAGCACCGTGGCTCGTGCGTAGAAATCGCGATCGGATAGACCTGCGACCAGGGCGTCATGTACGGCAACCGGTGGAGTCGCCGTATCGTTCCCCGCAAGAATACCGAAAGCCGCTGCGCGCACCCGGCCGTCGCGATCGCCGATCATTGCGCGAGCGGCACGCGACACAGTGAGCGGATCGGCGGCGGAGCCGCCAGCGTTCAACGCCGCTGCACGGTAACGCCAGTCGCCATGGGATTTCCACTCGGCGAGAGCCGGCAGCCGTGCTCCTGCGCGAGTTGCCGAGGCGAGCAGGCTCGCGCGATACATGAGACTCGTATCTGCCTGCCAGAGAATGGACCATTCCACGGTAGTCGAATCGAGAACTGTGCCGAGCGACTGAGCCGTAGCGATCCGCACGTTCGCGTCGGGGTCGCGAGCGGCCTTTACCATTTCGCGGCCTCCCTTCACGCCGTACGTCGCGATCGAGCGCACTGCATTGATGCGGACATGCGGGTGCGCATCGGTGACAAGCCGCAGCAACACCGCGAGGGCGGCATCGCCTAGACTGTCGCCCGCCGCAGATTTTGCGAGCCCGCGCGCGATCTCCGCACGCGCTCGCTGGCGCCCGACTTCCGGAATGACGTAGGCATCGGCGGTTGGGATTGGCATAGTGCGATTGGTCAGCACTTCTGCTGTGCCGGATACGCCGACGGTGCCGCTACGAACGAGTGCTGCGCTCGCCGCGAGGTCGATGAGATCACGCACGCCAGTCGCTGCCCTGAGCCGCGCGATCGCATATGCAGCGGCCCATTGAACATGCGGCCTCCCGGTCATCGCGAGATACGGCCTCATCTCCGCCACGGGAATCGGGCGCAGCTTGGCGGCGGCGAAAAGAAGTTGGATCATGCGCGCGTCGTCGCGGCCCGTGCTCGCCATCCCCGCCACGATCTCCGCGCGCGCTGGCGCGCCGATCTCTCCGAGCGCCCACGCCGCTTCTCTCGCGACGGGAGTGGTTGCGGCGAGTGCGGCCGAGAGCGCCGGAACAGATGCCGAATCCCTGAGAAGACCAAGTGCATAGGCCGCGTTGGACGCAACAGTCTGGTCCGCGTCGGCAAGGAGGGCCCTCAGCAACGGTGCACCGGGCATTCCATGTGCGGAGCCGACCTGCCCTGGAGCAAGTGAACCAGCCCATCGCAACGGTGCCCACGAAGAGCGCAGCGCGCTGTCGATCAGCGCGCGATCGAAAGTGCGCGAGTCCGTCATTGCCAGCAGGCGCGCGTAAAGACGGACTTCACTCGGGGAAGGCGACCGCGCTCTCGCCTGCGCCTGAGCGCCGTCGGCGGCGACAATCGAGAACGCAAGTATGACGGTGAGCTTACGCAATTGCATTTTCGAGTATGGTGCGAAGGTGAGCCGGTATGGCGACAAGCCTGCCGTCGCGGTCGAGTGATGCCAGCGTCGTGTGGGCGGTGACGAGCCTGGCCCCCGTCGCTGCGTTTTCGATCGTGTATTGGAAGGTCACGCTTCGTGACCGCACTCGGGTGAGAACCGTGCGGACCCTGATCATTTCATCGTATCGCGCCGCCGCGTGGTATCGCAGTGATGCATCAATCACCGCAAGCTTCACCCCCTGGCGCTCGAGGTCGGCGTACGAGCTTCCAAGGTTTCGAATGAGGTCCGTGCGACCGACCTCACACCACACAAGGTAGTGAGCGTGGTAAACGACCTGCATCTGGTCGGTTTCCGCGTAGCGAACGCGAAATTCCACTTCGCTCGTGACTGGAGAGGGTATGGCTGCGGTCATGGCCCTATAAGATAAGGGCTGGCCGACCCGGCCGCCGGTTTGTGAAGGCCCTGGATCTCCGCTACAATTCGCGAGTGACAACCGCCCCGTGCTACATCATCTCCGACGCTCATCTGGGTGTCGCATCGCTCGATATCGAACGGTCCCTGGTCGCGTTTCTTCGCGGACTGGAGGGCCGAGCAGGCTCGCTTGTGATCAATGGAGACCTCTTCGATTTCTGGTTCGAGTGGAAGTCGGTGATCCCGCGAAACAGTTTTCGCGCGCTCGCCGCCCTCGCTGACCTTCGCGAGAGCGGAGTGCCGATTCTCTGGATCGCGGGCAATCACGATTGCTGGGGCGATGAGATTCTCAAGCGTGACATCGGCGTCGACTACCACGTCGGTGCATGGAATGGCCAACTTGCCGGCTGGAATGCGAGGATCGAGCACGGCGACGGCCTTCGCCAGAAGGAGGATCGCGGCTATCGAGTCGTACGGCCGGTGATGCGCAATCGTGTCGCGATCCGTGCATTCCGCGCTCTTCATCCCGATTGGGCCACGTGGCTGGCGAACGGCAGTTCAGGTGCCAGTCGCACATATCGCTCGCGCGACGAGGGTCGCGGCCTGCGCGACATCGCGATGCGGGAACTCGCCGCAACTCCGAGCCTTGAACTCCTCATCTACGGCCACTCGCATGTTGCCGCGCTCGAGCGCTCGCCAACTGGCGGAGTGTTTGCCAACGCTGGATCGTGGCTCGACGCGCCAACCTACCTTGTGGTGAATTCCGAATCGATCGATCTGCGCAGCGCACGCGCCGGGTCACCCGAGGGTGACTGTCTCGACACGATCTATCGACGACCCGAGAAAGCGCTGGCCGACTCGTAGGAATTGTTCCGGCGCATCCGACGCGATGAAGCGGTAGCGCGCATCGTTCGTGACAGGGTGCTCGAGACCGGCAACGCGAAGCGTGGATGCTGTTTCGGCGGCGGTTTCCTCCGCGCTGTCGATGAGTCGAACATCGCGTCCAACCGCCCTCCCGATCACTCCTTTCAGCAGCGGATAGTGCGTGCAGCCGAGCACCAGCGTATCGACGTGGGCGCTGGCGATCGGACCGAGGTACTCCTGGGCGATGAGACGCGTCGCCTCGGTATCGAGCCAGCCCTCTTCCGCAAGCGGAACGAATAATGGGCAAGCCAAAGCGATGATTTCAGCGTTGGGCGCGAGCGCCGCGATAGCGCGTTCGTACGCTCTTGAATTGATGGTACCCTGTGTTCCTATCACGCCTACTTTCCCACTCCGCGTCGTCCTCGCTGCCGCACGCGAGCCGGGTTCGATCACGCCAATAATCGGCAGATCGTTCTCCTCGCGCAGAGCGGCGAGGGCGTGCGCTGTCGCGGTATTGCACGCAATCACCAGTGCTTTGACGCCCTGATCCCTGAGGAAGCCCGTAATTTCGCGGCTGTAACGCAGGACCGTCTCGGGACTCTTGGGGCCATATGGCACGCGCGCCGTGTCGCCGAAATAGATGATGCTTTCGTCAGGCAGCTGCCGCATGAGTTCGCGCACGACGGTGAGTCCGCCTATTCCCGAATCGAAAACTCCAATCGGCGCTGCGCTGCCGCTGAGCCCCGACTCTACCACGCCACGCGAGCCATCAACTGGACCCCGCGGTCTGTCGCGTTGGCCTGCACGTTGGCCTTGAAGTCCTGGAGATTGGCAGCGACATATGCGTCGGCACCCGCGAAAAGGTGGTTGAAAATGATCGCGGCTACCCAGTCCTCGAGGTGTGTGCGGCGGGCGCGAATGCGGCCCACGAGATTGGGATTGCGAAACGCATAGGTCACTTTCTGCACACCGGTGACACTGTCGATGACCGGCTTGCCAACGGCGTCCACCACCGGCGTTCCGATAGTGTCACGCCGAGCGGCCTTGGCCTTGTCAAGGTCATTCCATGATTTTGCAGTCATCGCTACTGTCGCGGCTTCAGTGACGAGGAAGATTGTGGCCGCCTTGGGCCTGCCGAGTCGCAGCTGCATTGTGCCCGGCAGAACCAGAGAGGTTAGAAACGCTCTCCGCGGAGAGATCATGTTCTTTCGAGCGGTATCGGGCGGAACAATCCGCGCCGGCCGGGACACGCCTGAGCGCGCACTGTCGGCGCGCTGTGCGTGAGCTGCGGACGGCAGGCTGGCCGACAACGCGATCAACGAACAGGCGAGCATTGTGGCGGGAGAGTGTGGGAATCGAACCCACCCGGCCCGACTGAGTCGGGTCACACCAGTTTTGAAGACTGGGGAAGCCACCAGGCCCCATCCACCCCCGTGCTCAGTCAACCACAATCGCAAATCCGTCTCGCTCCGTTACTTCGCCGATCTCAATCGCTCCGTCCACACGCGAAAGATACTGTGAAGCGCGGTCTGACGGCACGGCCACCAGCAGACCGCCGGAGGTCTGAGGATCGCAGAGCAGCGCGCGGATTCCCGGCGCATTGACGTTCCATTTCACGATTGGCTCGAGATACTCGGCATTGCGTTTGAGACCGTCATTGGCCGCGCCCGCCATCCATGCGTCGGCCGCTCCGGGAAGCAGTGGGACAGTGGCAGAATCGATTCGGAGGGTGACATTGCTCGCCCTGGCGACGTGTGACGCATGCCCGAGAAGCCCGAAGCCGGTGATGTCTGTCGCACACCGCGCATTCGCCGCGAGCGC
>JBKJRW010000124.1:0-23972 GCA_046593165.1 Gemmatimonadaceae bacterium | reverse complement strand
GACAATCACCGACGACGTAATTTCGCGAGTGACACGTGCCATGCCGCCGGAGTACGCGCAATCTTCTGCGACCATCGGCGCAATCCTTAAGGAGCGCCGCGCCGGGCTGGCCGACGCCGCAAATCGTTATTACGCCGAGCTGTGGTCGGTTGCCGAGCTGCATGGGACGGACGCGGGCGAGAGTGCAATCGTCACGCGTGCCAGGGACGGATTCGTGACCGTGCAGCTTCGGGGAGGGGGCGAACTGCCTTACCTCACGCGGCGCTTCGACCCGGGCGATACAAAAGAGATTCGCGTATACCTGCACGGCGGCGATGACCGGGCGTTAATGACCGGCGACGCCCCGCGCAGCATAAAGGTGAGAATCATCGGCGGAAGCGGCACCAACAGCTTCGAGGACAGGTCTACAGTCGCCGGCGAGAGCAATCCAACGCGCCTATACGACACCGGCACCGTTACCGGTGTCAGGTACAATGCCGACACCGCGGCAGAACGGAGCGATCCGGCGATGGCGCGCAACAACGCATACAATCGAAGGCCGTGGTTAAGCGCGTATGGAACTCTGATCCCGCCGCACCGCGACCGAGGTACAGCCACAGAGCCGGTGGTCGGTGTGAGGAGTGGGCACGGAATCGGCATCGTGCCGCGCGTCGGAATAGAGCGCACCACCTATGCGTTCAGGCATCTACCGTACAAGAAGAGGATCGAGGGCGACATCGCGTACTCAGTCGTTCACCGTGGGTTTGCTGCCGGCATCCGCAGCGACACGCGGTACGAGAGCTCCGACATTCATGTGCTCGCGGAGGCCGGCGTCAGCCAGCTGGACATCGTGCAGTTCCGCGGGTTCGGCAACGACATCCCCGAGCGCGACGGAAGATTCTACGACGCGAGGCAGACAGCGTGGCATTTTCGGCCTGCGATCGCCCGGTCGCTCAATTCCGTGAGCGACATCTCGATTGGTCCGATCATTCGTTACATGACCACGGACAGCGCGTCAAATCGCTTCATCACTGAAGCACGGCCTTACGGCTTCGCCGAATTCAGGCAAGCCGGTTTGCAGGCGAAACTCCATTACGACACGCGCCAGCGTCCCGACACCATGAGGCCGCGCGCAGTGATCGATCTATCCGGCAGCGGTTACCCCGGATTCATGGATGCAACGAAGGCGTACCAGTCGGTCGAGGGAGCGGTGACAGCTTACATCAACATTCCGGTTGCGACTCGACCGGTGGTTGCGCTGCGCGCGGGAGGAAAAAAGTTGTCTGGAGATTTCCCGTATTTCGACGCGGCCTTTCTGGGCGGGGGCAGCACTCTTCGCACCGAGCACCGCCAGCGCTACGCTGGCGACGCATCACTTTTCGGCTCGGCCGAACTCCGCGTGCCGGTGGCAAAATTTCCATTTCTTTTGCCCCTCGATGTTGGACTTCTCGGATTTACGGAAGCGGGTCGTGTGTATCTTGACGGAGAATCGCCGGGCGGGTGGCACACAGCCAGTGGGGCGGGGTTCTGGATCGGATTCGTCGACCCGGGAACGAGCGTGAATGTTCTTGTTACCAACAAGCGCGATCGCCGGACAATGGTGAGTATCGGCTTCGCGTACTGATGGATATTTGAGTGCCAGTCGCCTCAGGGATGCATAGATGATCAGGCCGGCGGCAGCGTTAGTAGCGACCCTTGTCGTTTCGCTATCCGGTTGCAAGGGGGATGAGCGGTCCACGCCGCCGCCCGCTGGCGCCTCGGTTCAGGAGGTTGCGTTGAGCGGCGCAGCGGTCATGATAGGAACGGGGGACATTGCGGTGTGTGGCAAGGACGGCGATGAAGCCACCGCCGCGCTCGTCGACAGCGTGCTCAAGGTGGACAGTGCTGCGAATGTAGAAACCGCGGTGTTCACCATTGGTGACAATGTCTATCCCGGCGGCTCGGCATCTGATTTCGCAAAATGCTTCACGTCTTCCTGGGGTGACCCGCAGAAGAGCATCATGAAAGTCGTGAGGCCGGCGCCAGGCAACCACGATTACCGTACGCCTGGCGCGGCGGCATACTACAAATACTTTGGCGATCGCGCCGGACCGCGGGGAAGGGGCTACTACAGTTACGAAGTCGGCGAATGGCATGTCGTCTCGCTCAACAGCGAGATCGCAGCGAGTCCGCGTACCCCCAACGCTGCGCGGGCGCAGGAGGAATGGTTACGGAAGGATCTCGCGGATAATCCAAGCGCGTGTACCCTAGCCTATTTCCACCGGCCGCTGTTCAGCTCGGGCGACCACGGCGCCGATCGGGCGATGCGACCGTTATGGGACATCATGTTTGAAATGGGAGTTGACGTTGTGCTCTCCGGACACGAACACAACTACGAGCGATTTCTCCCGCAAACTCCCGCTGGGGTGGCCGATTCTGTGCGGGGCATCGAACAGATCGTGGTCGGAACGGGCGGTGGCGGGCTTCGCGGCATCCGGAAAAAGCTCGCACCGAACTCGGCCGTGACGATTCATGGCTACTTCGGAGTCCTCAAATTGAACCTTGGAGCAGGCGAGTATCGGCGAGCATTCATCGACACCACAGGACGAATCTGGGACTCGGGCGGACGCCGCTGTAGTTGAGTGTCGCTCTACTTTGTCTCGCTGGGCGGTCTCGTTTTCCATCGTCGATGAAACCAGAAGTATTGCTCGGGCGCAGTGCGCACCTGAGTTTCGAGGCGCATGGCCATGGCGGCAGTGAGGGCCAGGACGTCGGCCTCGAGGTTACCCGTGCGGGGAGCTTCCACACTCTCACCCACCACTTCATATCTGACGTCGGGTCCAGGCAGGCGCCGCGCAATGCAGGACATCACAGGTGCACCCAGGCGTAGGGCGAACAGCGCGGGACCCCTGTGCGTCGATGCCGGCCGGCCGAAGAAAGGGACGAAAATCCCCGTTCGACGCGCGTCCTGATCACCGACGATTCCGACGACGCCGTTTCTACGAAGAATGCGCGGCACTCGCGAAGGCGCGTCGCCCTGATAGATCGTTTCGATTCCGAGATTGCGCCGGAGCTGCTGGAGCCGCTCATCTACAAGGCGATTACCCTGTCTTCGCACGATGGCCGCGATGGGCACTCCGCGGGCGGCGACCGCCGCCGCCGCGATCTCCCAGTTTCCGAAATGCCCGCTGACCAGCAAGAGGCCCCGTCCGAGGGACAAGGCGTCTTCCATTTCATTCCAGCCGACCGGAACCGTTCGCTCGATGATTGCCTGTGCGTCGAGCTTTGACAGCCGCATGATGGCTGCAGCCTCGCGGCCAAGGTGCTCGTAGGCGGCCAGAGTGGTGCTCGCGATCCAGGCCGGGTCTTTCTCCGGGAAGGCAAGGCCGAGGTTGGCCTCCACAAGCGGGCGGCGTATACCGATGCGATGGATCATACGGCCGACGTTGCGCCCAAAAGCATCAGCGCGCTTCTCGGACAGTGTCGACACCGCTTGCTCCAGAGCCCGGGCCAGCACAAACTCGAGGTGGTGAACCGGAGGGTGTCGCCTTTTTTTCTTTGTTGTCGAATCGGCCATGGGTTCGCTCAATGTAACCTTACGCTGGAGCGGCACCCGATCGGCGATGCATCGGCGCATATTTATCCATGCCGCCTACGCCCACCCTCTCTGCCAGATGTCGATATGCGTCAGAGTGGCGCCCCCTAGCCCGCCTTATGACATGCGTTTCGGTTGCCTGCTTGCTTGCAACGGCACTGAGCGCGCAGCAGCCGCAACTTTCCATCTCACCAGCGCAACCGGCACCGGGTTCGATCGTGCGACTCTTGCTCGAGCGGGCCGTCGCGGGCGATTCGATATCAGCTCTTTCAGGAGAGATGGCCGGTGAGCCGCTGCACTTTCGTCGTGTCTCGGTCGGCGTGTGGCGCGCCATCGCAGGTATTCCGGTTGATGCGGTGGGCGAGGTTACCGCGACCGCCGTAATCGAGCGAGCATCCGGAGCGGCCGACACAGTTCGGACGATGGTCACGCTTCCCCGACCTGAACCTGCGAAAGGGAGGCCACGAACGTTGGCGGTTTCCCCCAGGTTCACCCGTCCACTCGATTCGGCGACGCAGTTGAGAATTGATAGAGAGAACGAGCGTGCCAGGGCGATAGGGAGGAAGGCGCATGACTCTCCCCAAATGTGGTCGAGCGCCTTCCATCGTCCGCGAGTTTCGGCGGTGACGAGCAGGTTCGGAAGTGGCCGCATGTTCAACGGCACTCTTACCAGCAAGCATCTCGGCGTCGATTTCAGGGGCGCCATTGGACAGCCCGTTCGCGCAGCAAACAGTGGCGTCGTCGCTCTAGTGGATGATTTCTTTCTTGCCGGCAAGGTCGTGTACGTCGATCATGGCGGAGGGGTTGTGACGGGATATTTTCATCTCAGCGATGCCGTGGTAGCCGAGGGCGAAGCTGTTTCAAGAGGACAGTTGATCGGACGCGTTGGGGCGAGTGGGAGGGTGACCGGCCCGCATCTCCACTGGACCGCACGGTACGGGGCAATCACTGTAAATCCTCTCGATTTGGTGGCACTTCCTGGTGGTGGATAGCACCTTGTCCGACGGTGAAGCGACCGCTTGCCGGGCTGCCCGTCGCCGATGGCGCCGCCCGGCTATTTTTCGCTGACACGGGCTTTCACACTCGCTGCTGGGGCTGATGCGCAAAACTCTGAAAAACATTCTTGCTGAGTACGGCATGATCGCGGTCGTGTTGTACCTGGCGATTTTCTTCGCCGTTTTCATCGGCGCGTGGTTTGGAATTCGACTTGGCTGGGCGCCGGGTGGCGTGGCGGGGAATGCCGGTGCATGGACTGCCGCGTACCTGGTGGCGAAGATCACGCAGCCGCTGCGGATTGCGGCGACGGTGGTGCTGACCACTTTCGTGGGCAAGTTCTGGAAACGGCGCGAGCAAAAAAGTGCAACACCGGACTCGAGCGTAGTCGTTCCTCCCGAAGCCGGGACGCTCTGAGTTTTTCCACGAACAACTTCAGGAGGTCAGGCCATGCGGATGCCGATGCCGTCCGAAATGCCTTTGATCGTGATCATCAAGTGAGCATTGCCGGCTTCGCCAGCGAGGGATGACCCGATTCTACGGGTTCGTTGGCAGCGCGGTCGGCAGCTACGCCGGTTGGTGGCTCGGTGCGCCGTTGGGAATCATGACAGCGTTCGTGGTGGGAATGGTCGGCACGGGCGCGGGGTTCTACTTCGGCAGGAAGATCGCTCAGCATTACCAGCCGTAGTCGTCGCATCCGAAGGTCGATGTAAACAACCGATTACAAGCCGGCCTATCTGAAAAGTGTTTGTAAACCTTGGCTCCGGGTGAAACCAACCGGGCCTCGGAACCCGTCGTACAGGCAGAAGCGGGCTCTCCGGCGAGAGCGGTCCCCGTGCTGCACGACGAACTTCACTTTTCATATTGAGAGTCTACGATGCGACGCGTTTTAATCGCGGTTCTGGGTCTGGTCCTTTTCGCTGCCGGTTCGGTGAGTGCCCGGGCTCAGGCAGGCCCCGCAGGCGCACCGCCAGGCGGACCGCAGGCGGTGGCCAACGGCGAAGTACGCGGAACAGTGATCGATGCCCAGACCAGCGCAGCGCTGTCTCGCGCTTCGATTACCGTGCGCCTCAAGGGTACCCAGGCGCTGATCACCGGTACGGTTGCCAGGGACGACGGCACGTTCCGGGTGCAGGGCCTCCGTCCGGGGACGTACTACCTGCGAGTCACATCCCTCGGATATGGTCCGGTATCGACGCCGGAGTTCACCGTGTCCGATGCTTCGCTCAAGTCAGCGATTGGAACAGTAAAAATGTCGAAGGTCGCGGTCGCACTTGAGGGCGTCGAAGTGAAGGCAGAGCGCGACGCTGTGACCATCGAGCCCGATCGCAACACGTACCGTGCGAAGGACATTGCGGCTACCGCGAACAACGCAGCCGATGTGCTCGAAGCGGTTCCCGCAGTGCAGATCGATGGCGACGGCAAGGTCAGTCTTCGTGGCAATGAGAATGTTGCAGTGCAGATCAATGGTAGACCAGCGCCAATGCGCGGCGCGCAGCTCGGCGCGTTTCTCAAGGGATTGCCGGCCAATATCGTGGAGCGCGTTGAAGTTGTCCCCACCCCATCGGCGCGCTACGACCCCGAAGGGATGGCGGGCATCATCAACATCGTTCTCAAGCAGAACGCCGATCTCGGGGTGAGTGGCGGCGTGACCGTCGCGTCGGCAACCGCTTCGGGACGGTACAACGGGTCGAGCAACCTGGGGTATCAGAGCGGGGCGTGGACGACGTTCTCGAGCTATGGATACAACGCCGACGATCGCACGATTGACGGAATCAACGACCGCGAAAAGCTGGGTGCGGGCCGCGTTCCACTATCGTTTACCAACCAGGACATACTTGGGCAGCAGCAAAACGCCGGACACAATTTCACCTCAACGGTCGATCGAAAGCTGAGTGACCGTGATGTCCTCACGAATGCGCTGACTTTCAGCTTTCGCAACTCTTCGGATAACACGACGAACGCGTACGACGAGCTAAACGCGGCGCGCGCATTGCTCGACAGCTACAACAGGCTTCGCTCGAGTGATGCGAAGTCCACCGTTTTTGACTATACAATGGCGCTGAAGCGCACGCTTGAACCGCGCAAGCACGAACTCAACGCGGAAGTTCGTTACAACCGAACCAAGGATGACGACCTGACCAACCTGTGGCGTCAATCGATAGTGGCAGGCCCGGGCGGCCTGGCGCGGGCCGATTTCGAACGCGATGACAATGACGCGCGGACGCAGACGTTGAACGCGCAGCTCGATTACACGAAGACGTTCGCACCGCGCACCAAGCTGGAGACGGGCTACAAGGGTACCGGACGCTGGCTCGACCGGGACTATCTGGTGGAGAAGGATGTGCTCGGCACGGGTACGTTTTCGCGCAGCAACCTCAGCAACGACTTCAGTTTCAGTGAGCAGGTGCAGGCAGCGTACGGTGTGCTGAGCCAGGGCGTCGGAAAGTTCGATCTTCAAGGTGGCCTTCGCGCAGAATACGCGAATCGAGACTTCTCACTCTCGAGCCCGAGCACGAGCTACCCGTTCAGTTATACCAGTCTTTTCCCAAGTGCGGTGGCACTGTACAAGTTCAACGACGCGACACAGACGAAGGTCGCCTACTCACGCCGCATCCGCCGCCCGGGAACGCAGGAGCTGAATCCATTCCCCGTTTTCTTTGACGCCCAGAACGTGTTCATTGGCAATCCAAAGCTGAATCCGGAGTATACGGACGCCGTGGAGCTCGGCTTCACTCGCACCGGGAAACTCGGCAGCCTTCAGCTATCTCCTTTCTATCGCCGCACTACTGACATCATTCGCGTTGCCATCAACACCGCAGACATGATCGACGGGCGCGAGGTGACATCCGTGACATTCCAGAACCTGGCGACGAGCAATTCGTGGGGCACGGACGTGAACGGACAGTTGAGGCTCGGCAAGAAGTTCAGCAGCTTCGCCGGCTTCAACCTCTTCAAGATGGTAACCGACGGTGGGTCCGAGTCGAGTCTTGGATCGAACGCGGTGACGTGGTCGACTCGCTTGAACGCGACAGCGACTGTGACACCGCAACTGACTCTACAGGGTTCGTACTTTTACCGTGCTCCAGTCAAGATCGAGAGGGGTGAATTCGCGGCCATGCAGATGGCGACTGTGTCGGTGCGCCAGAAAATCATGCAGGATAAGGCAACGATCAGCCTCCGGCTGCAGGATCCATTCAACACGATGGGCATGAAGATCAAGACCGGCGATGACAACATCACTCAGATCACGCAGCGCAGATTCGGAGTGCGCGCGGCGTTCCTGACATTCCAGTACAACTTCGGGCAGACTCCCAAGTTGAGGCCGATTCAGCCGCAGCCGCAGGAACAGGCGCCAGGGTTTCCCTCGGGGGGCTGAACAGAAGGGCTTTTTTACCACAGATGTCACAGATGAACGGCGGGAGGTCCCTGCCGTTCATCTGTGCTGTGGTAAAAAAAAAGCTTTGCTGCAGTCTATCAGCGCAACTTCGAGAGGCCCGAATCAGGCTTCGACACTTCGACGGAAAGTGTGAAGCTGCGCTGCTCGCCCTGACTGAGAGTGCCCACCCCGACCATCTGGCGGGCAATCTCTTCGCCTTTCTCGTTTCGAATCGACAGCAGCATTGTGTACTCCCACGCGGGCTCGTCTCCTGGATGCCGAATCTTGCCTTCGACATTCAACGCGGAAAAGCCCGGCGCCTTGTGCCGGGCCGTGTGGGGCTCCCATCGCAGACTCTTGCGACAAATCGGACAGGCGGTCGCGCTCTGGAGGATGGTCGCTCGGCAATGCGGGCAGGTGCGAGTCTTTCCCGCTGTACCCTGGCCGCCGCTGCTCATGTAATTGGGCCGGGCTCCGTCTTTGCCTTCGCGACTACGCCCGATTTCTCATCCCAGCCGAACTCCGCGTTACCACGCATGCGTGATCCCGCCGCGACTGTGAGAGAAGCCGCCTTGAGATCGCCGTTGAGCACGCCCGTCTCGAGCAGCTCGACACGCGAAGCCGCGTCGACGTTGCCTTCGAGCTCCCCGGCAATCGTCACCGTGCTCGCGCGAACTCCGCCGGTGACCTTGGCGCCGCGCTCGATCGTGAGGTTGCCCTCGACATTCACATCTCCCTTGAACTGGCCAGCTACCCGGACGTGCCCCGCACCCTGAATCTTGCCCTCGATCGCGAGGTTGGCCGCTATCAGAGTCTCCTTCGAATCGGACGGGCCCGAGCGTACCGGCGTGTTGTAGCTCGGCGAGCCGGACCCGAAGTTGTCGTCTGATCTCTGTGGCGTGGGACTCTGCGGCATCGCGGGCGGCTCCTTCGTCGGGGTTGTTTGCTCTTTCCAGATTGCCATGGGTCAGTACTCCTTTATGGTAGTAGCGGGGGCAGGACAGGTTGTGCAGAAATTGGCGGGACGGCGCTTGTCGAACATTACCATGCGCCGCAGCCGCGCGGCACTCCTCATGCCGATTTCAGGCGCAGACGGCGCCCGCCGCAACGGTCACAGGATTACAGCAAGATAACGGCCCCGAAGTCCAACCCTCTTGCCCGGGCCGCCCGACCGGGCGTTACTGACCAGCCGAGTCGTACAGAGCTGCCCGTTTTTCTTCGGCGGCGGAGACGCTGAGGGCCTTTTTCACGACGCCCGAGCCGATGAAGCCAGATTCGGCAATGGTGCTGTCGCGCTCTCGCTGAGTCATCCTCTCACGGGGCTTTTCCACCTTGGCGGGTGCCGCGCAAGCAGTGACGCCAAGAAGCGCCAGGGCGAAGCATTTGGGGGAAATTCGCATACATATCCGACGCTCGACGGGTTGCGTGGTAACCAGAGCTTCGGGCTTGTCCCCGTAGCTGACCCGACTGTTGAGGCACACGCCCGATCAGCATTCCGGACTGGCGCCGAGTGGGGTCGGTTCACACTTTGATTTGCAGGCATAACAATGTGCCCGCAATTCATCGCCTGCTTGCCCGCGGTGAAGGGGAAGCGGCTGCGACGTAGAGGGAAGGCGTTCGTAACGATACCACACGCCAAGTCGGTCGTCCCTAGCGTATGGGGACTGCTCTAGCTGATCGCCAGGCGATGCCGGCGGCAAGAAGTGCGGGGGTGGAGGATCTGTCGGGCGACACGGGGCCACGCAATCTCTATATCGGTTGCGCCGGGTGGAGCGTCTCGCGAGACACTGCGCCGGAGTTCCCTGCGACCGGCACTCACCTGGAGAGGTACGCCGCGGTGTTCCGGTCGGTGGAGATCAATTCGTCGTTTCATCGCTCCCACCGCCGGATGACTTACGAACGCTGGGCAGCCAGCGTTCCGGCCTACTTTCGGTTCTCGGTAAAGCTGCCGCGTACGATTACGCACACTGCCCGACTCTCCGAGCCAGGCGAACCACTCGACGACTTCCTCGAAGAAGTGACCGGGCTGGGCTCTAAGCTCGGGTGTGTGCTGGTTCAGTTGCCCCCGAGCGGTGAATTCGACGCGACTGTTGCAGGCCAGTTTTTCGACTCGCTGCGCAGTCGATATAAAGGTGACGTGTTCATCGAGCCGCGCCATAAGACATGGTTCGGTCAGATCGCCAACAAGATGCTTGCTGACTTCGGGGTCGGCCGTGTCGGCGCAGATCCGGCAATCATACCCGTCGCTGCCGAGCCGGGCGGAATTGCCGGGAAGGTGTACTTCAGGTTGCACGGGTCTCCCCAGATATACTATTCGTCGTACACTTCATCGTACCTGGACGGTCTTGCGTTCCGGCTCGGCGCGCATGCGAAGAGCGGCGGGATAGTGTGGTGCATGTTCGACAACACCATCCGTGGCGCGGCAACCTCAAATGCCCTATATCTGGCAAAGAAGGTCGCGCGTTCTCAAAAGGCTATCCTGCGTCGTTGAGAGCTACAGAGGTGGTTGTCGCGGCCTCGGCTGCTTCTACAGACTTGAAGGGCCACGGATTTCACGGATTGAACGGATATTGGACTGATAAGGCGACAACGGGACGAGAAACCAAGATCTGTTTTTTTCCGTTTATATCCCCGGTTATCCGTGAAATCCGTGAAAAAAATCTTTTGCCGTTTGGCAGGATCAGACGGTGATCCTCGGTGCAGCACCAAAGTGAAGCAGCAGACCAACCTCAAGACAACAGTGACCACTCGCCGATCATTTATCGGAGCGGGCAGTAGCGCGCTCCTCGCCATGGGCGTGCCTTCCGTGGTTCGCCGCAATGTTGACCATGACCTCGTGATCCGCGGCGGGACGGTGTTCGACGGATCGACCACTGAAGGACGGGAGTTGGACATCGCGATTTCCGGTTCGCTCATATCCGGGATCGCGCCTCGCATCGCCACTGGTGGGCGGCTCGAGATCGACGCTCGCGGACTGGCAGTCGCTCCCGGTTTCGTTGACATCCATTCGCACGGCGACGGGTCTCTCGTGGAGGATCCGCGCGCGGAGTCAGTGGTGCGCCAGGGAATTACGACGATCGTTGTGGGTGTGGACGGCGGATCGCGGGCGACCGGAGCTGAGGCCAGATCTTTCGCGTCGATGTTCAACTCGATCGATCAGCTCAGGCCGGGCTGCAACGTCGCGTCGATGGTTGGACTGGGAAGCGTACGTGGCGCAGTCGTCGGTGAAACCGACCGAGCCGCCACAGAATCGGAGCTCGCTCGAATGACGGCGATGGTTGAGCGCGCTCTTGGGGAGGGAGCCTGTGGAGCGTCATCCGGCCTTGAGTATACACCTGGCGCCTTCGCGTCGCGGGACGAACTGATCGCGCTTTGCCGTCCACTTTCCCGGCGCGGTTTGCCCTACGCGACACACATGCGAAACGAGGACGACCGCCTCATTGAAGCGATCGAGGAGTCGATCGCGGTTGCGAGGGGAGCGGGATGCCGGCTCCAGATCTCGCACCTCAAAACGCAAGGTCCGCGAAACTGGTCCAAGCTGAGTCGAGCCTTTCTTCTGACCGACGCCGCGAGAGCGGCCCGCACCGACGTCATGTTCGACCGGTATCCATACGTCGCGTATGCCACCGGGCTGACCAATCTCTTTCCGGTGTGGAGCCGTGATGGCGGTGTCGATGCATTTCTGGGAAGGATCGCCGACAGTGCGACGGCTCCACGCATTCGGGAAGAAACGCTTGCGAAGATCGGCCTCATTGGTGGCTGGGACAACGTGCAGGTTTCGGGCGTGAGCGCGACGGAGGATCGCGACGCCGAAGGCAAGCGACTCGGGGCGTATGCGGCGGCGAGGACCATTGATCCCTACGAGCTGACGGTCGGCCTGCTCCGCCGCAGCCGGGGTGAGGTCGGAATGCTCGGTCACGCGATGAGTGAGGAAAATCTCGAGCGTATTCTCGCGCATCCGCTGGGGATGGTTTGTACCGATGGTGGAGGCTTCGCGATTGACGGCCCTACCCGGCGGGGCAGTCCCCACCCCCGAGGTGCCGGGAGTTTTCCGAGAGTGCTCGCCAGATACGTGCGCGAGCGCAAAGTGCTGACGCTCGCTCAGGCGATTCGGAAGATGTCGTCCATGCCTGCATCGCGGGTGCGACTCGCCGATCGTGGACGCATCGCAATAGGTCTAGCGGCTGATATTGTTGTGTTCGATCCCGCACAGGTTGCGGACAAAGCGACGTTCGACGCGCCGTTTCAGTACCCGGCCGGGATTGCTGTCGTGCTCGTCAATGGCACCATCGCTTTGCGCGACGGGCAGAGGAACTTGACGGGAACAGGGCGCGCGTTGCGAGTGACCTGACCGGGTCACGCCGCCAGCGGTCGCGCGACGAGTATCCCGGTAGCGCGTCGAATCCGCGACACGTATTCCGGAAGCGTGACTCTGGTGATCTCTACTGCACCTCCCGAGAGCGGCGCGTGCAGCACCCGAAGAATCCCGTCGTTCCCGCGGTACGCAAACGCTGCGTGTGATACATCGAGGCCGGGAATAGCGGTCGCAAAAGCAATCACGTCGCCTGTCAGGATCCGATCGCTGACTGATTCGATCCGATCTGCGGCGACAACGTATCGCGGGCTGGTGTCGAGGCGGATTTCCATGTGGCCGATAGTGCTGAAAACGCTGTCGTTCGCCATCGCGGGATAGCTTCCGCGGTGCTCGCTCATGAAGCGAAGAGGCCGTGCATCGTTCACTCCCCCAAGCTCGGCTCCGATGTCGCGCACCAGCCCGCGGCGCGCCCCGTCGGTGATCCATTCGCTGAAGTAGTGAAGCCGCGACGTATAGCTCGCGCGCTTACCCCCTCTGTACCGCATCCGCTCTATCTCACGTGAGAAATGCTGCCACGATGGTTTGGCGCCGTCGTCGGAGGCGCGCGCGACAGCTATGCAGCTTTCGACAAGTGTGACACAATCGAATCTCGTGAGGGAAAGTGTAAGGGGCTCCGTGTGAGTGGGATCGCCACCAGCCGTGATATACGCCTCGAGCGTACCTGGAACGTACGGTGTGCCGATGGCCAGCTCGCCGACCTTGATCGCACGGGGTCCGAGGGGAAGTGTGCGCCTGTGCATTCCCTGACTTCGCAATGCGGCAGACCATGCGGTCAATCGCGATGCGTCTCCGTCGAGACCAGTATCGAAAATGTCCTGAGCCATGGCGCGCAATGGAAATGCCGCCGCTCCCACCGCGGCGATCGCCCGGATCACCAGATCTCTTCGTGTCAGGTTGGTCTGCATCGGTTGCTCCTTGATGTCACAGGCAATCTCGATCCGGGGCAGGCTCCAGTCAACGCAACCGGCCCGCGAGGCTCGCGGCCATTTCGTCGAGGACTCTGGAACCCTGGCGCGCGCGCGGGCATTTTGTCGGTCATGAGAAGATCATGGATTGCAGCAGCGCTCACCGCGGGCATGCTTGGGTGCGGCATCCGGTCGCCGGAAGCGGAGCCTTTGTCGGCAGCCGCTCCAGAGCGTCCGAATATTCTGTTCCTCTTTTCGGACGACCACGCGGCCCACGCCATCTCGGCGTACCAGACCGTTCTGAAGTATGGGGTGAAGCTCCCTCCGACACCGAACCTCGATCGCCTCGCAAAAGACGGGATGCTGTTTGCCAACTCGTTCGTCACCAACTCTATCTGCGGGCCGGCGCGCGCAACGGTACTCACGGGTCAGTACGGGCACATCAACGGCGTGATGACCAACAATGAGGCCCTCCATCCGACGACGGTCACGTTCCCAACGCTCCTCCAGGCGGCAGGCTACGAGACGTCGATCTTCGGAAAGTGGCATCTCAGGACCAGGCCGGAAGGTTTCGACCGCTACGAGATTCTCGCGGGCCAGGGAACGTACTACAACCCGGTTCTGCACTCAGCAGCCGACAGCGTGCAGTACACGGGTTACACGCTGGATGTGGTGACGGACCGCGCCATGCGCTGGCTCGCTACGGAGCGCGACAGGCGCAAGCCATTCATGATGATGCTCACTTTCAACGCGCCGCACAGATGGTGGGATCCCGGACCGGCGCAGTTGGCGATGTATCGCGACACTGCATTCGAGGTGCCTTCGACATTCGACGACAACGGGGCAGGGAGGGCGTCGCCGGCCCGCGATCCGGAGATGAAGATCGCACTCGACTTGATTCCGCGCGATTTGAAGCTGGAGCCGCCGAGGAATCTCAATGCCGCACAACTCAGCGCGTGGAGCGCCGCGTACGAGGGCGAGAACGCGAAGTTTCGTGTAGCGGGACTATCGGGCGAGGCGCTCACGAAGTGGAAGTACCAGCGGTTCATCGCCGACTACATGCGCGTGATCGCCGGACTGGACGCGCAGGTTGGTCGCGTGCTCGACGGCCTCGATGCAGCCGGACTGTTGAAGAATACCGTTGTCGTCTATTCGTCGGATCAGGGATTTTTTCTCGGCGATCACGGCTGGTTCGACAAGCGGTGGATGTACGAGGAGTCACTGCGCACTCCCCTTATCGTTAGATGGCCTGGAGTCGTGAAGCCGGGCTCCCGCAATGGAGATCTCGTAATGAATCTCGATCTGGCGGAGACATTTCTCGACATTGCCGGGGTCACAGCTCCCGCTTCCATGCAGGGCCGCAGCCTTGTGCCGCTTCTACGCGGCGCAACCCCATCGAATTGGCGCGACGCGATCTACTACCAGTACTTCGAATATCCGGGCTGGCATGCGGTGCGGCGGCAGTACGGTGTGCGTACTGCGCGCTACAAGCTCATCCACTATTACGAAGTGAACGAATGGGAGCTTTTCGACCTCGAGCGCGATCCCGAGGAATTGAAGAGCGCCTATTCCGAGGCGAGTTATGCTCCTGTCAGAGAGCAGCTTGAGGCAAAGCTCCAATCGCTTCGAGCGCAGTATTCCGTGCCCGCGTCCGACCCCGCGCGCTACTATCCGTGGGAGCTTCCCCCCGAGTATCGTCGCCCGGGCACACCCGGTAGCCTCAGGAATGGAGAAACGAAGTGAGCATTTCACGCAGGCTTCGCCGGTTTTTGTTCCTCGCGTTTGCAGTCGTTTCTACGGGAGAGGCGCAGATGTCCCCGCGACCACAGGCGCCACCCCGCTTCGCTCGCGGAACTGCCGTCGCCGACTCATTGATTTCGGCCGCCCTCACCAAGGTTACGGCAGGCGCTGTTCTGGTAGTGGCGGTGGACGGCAAGGTGATACACGAGCGTGCGTTCGGACACGCTGAGCTCAACGACTACGAGCTGCACCGCCTCGCCACTCCCCGTCCGATGGAGACCTCCACCGTCTTCGATCTCGCTTCGGTCACCAAAGTCATGGCTACGACAATGGCGGTGATGATTCTTGTGGATCGTGGTCAGCTCGATATCGATGCTCCCGTGCATCGGTATCTCAAGGACTTCCGCGGACCGCACCTCGACAGCATCACCATCCGCCATCTTCTGCAGCATTCCTCCGGCCTCGTGCAGTGGCAGCCGCTGTATTATCAGGCGTCGAACAAGGCAGAGACCGATCGTGCGATTCGCGACATGCCGCTCGGGTGGGGTGTCGGCGAGGGGAGGCACTACAGCGACGTTGGATTCATGCTTCTCGGTTATGTCGTCGAGAATGTGAGCGGGAGGCCGCTCGACTCGTTCGTCGACCACGAGTTGTACAAGCCGCTCGGGCTAAAGCGCACTGCGTTCAATCCGAAAACGCGTGGCATCACTGGATTCGCGGCGACGGAGCAGGGCAACGTCTACGAGCGGCACATGGTCTACGATTCGACATTCGGTTACAGATACCGTGGCGACCCGACGTCGTGGGACAAGTGGCGCAACCATGTTCTCGCAGGAGAGACCGACGACGGCAACGCGTTCTACGCGAATGGCGGAGTTGCGGGGCATGCCGGCCTCTTCTCTACTGCAGGTGAGGTCCGGGTTCTTCTCGACCTTCTGAACAACCGCGGCGCCGTGAATGGGCGACGATTCCTGAGGCCAGGCACGGTCGATCGTTTCCTCTCACTCGACAGGTATGGTCACTATCTCGGGTGGCAGCGGCAGGATGGATTGCCGGATGGAAGCTTCATGCACACAGGATTCACCGGCACTTACGTGCTTGGTATTCCGCGGCACAAGCTCTCGGTGGTGCTGCTGACCAACCGCCAGAATCTGGGAACGGACGACAAGGGTTTCTTCCCCGATGTTGCGCCATTGAGAATTGCTGTCGTCAACGCGCTGATTGCCGGCTTCGATAGTGGCGCGGGTTTGAGAGGCGCGCGATTCGAAACTACGGACCTGCAGACTGGTCGCTGGTTGAAGGGCAACACGCATACGCACACGCTCGAGAGCGACGGTGATTCTCCTCCCGAAGACGTGGCGAAGTGGTACAAGGCGCACGACTACCGCTTCCTCGTGATATCCGACCACAACATCTGGGTCGATCCAGCGAAGCTTGCCCACCTGGTTGATTCCACTTTCCTCCTGATTCCCGGCGAGGAACTGACGACCCGGTTCGGAACAAGTCCCGTTCATGTCAACGGCCTGAACATTCCCCGCGTCATCCAGCCGCGAATGGACAGCACGCTGATCGGCACGGTGCAGAAGAACGTGGATGCAGTGAGGGAAGTCAGCGGAGTGCCGCACATCAACCATCCCAACTTCGGCTGGGCGATCCCGCAGGAAGTGCTCGCCCGCGTTCGCAACGACAAGCTGATTGAGATTCACAACGGTCATCCGCTCGTGCACAACGAAGGCGGGGGCGATTCGCCGGGCATGGAGGCGGCGTGGGATTACATGTTGAGCCGCGGCAAGCGCATCTACGGAATCGCGGTGGACGACGCGCATCACTTCAAGGGCGAATTTGCGCCGGACCGTGCGAACCCTGGGCGGGGCTGGGTTGCGGTGCGGGCTGGGCGACTCGAAGCACGGGAAATCATGACACAGATGGAGGCCGGACGATTCTATGCCAGCACCGGGGTTGAACTCGACTCCGTCCTTGTTCGGCAGCGGGACCTAAGCGTTCATATTCGCCCGCGCGGCAACTTCAAGTTCACGACCGACTTCATAGGAAAGAACGGTGCTCTGCTGGCTCGAACGGGGGCGAACCCCGCCAGCTACACGCTCAAGGGAGGCGAGTCTTACGTGAGGGCGCGAATCACCGACTCCGGAGGCAGCGCCGCCTGGGTCCAACCGGTTTTTGTCCAGCGATGACACATCATATCGATCCATTGAGCGACGCCAAGGTCATTGATTCATGGCGCCACAACGCAACGCCGTGGACCGAGGCGGTGCGGGATGGGAGAATCGAGAGTCGCCGACTGATAACCGACCGCGCAATCGTTGACGCGGTGATGAGTCGTGCCCCGGCGAGTGTTCTCGACATCGGGTGTGGCGAAGGCTGGCTATCGCGAGAGTTGGCCGGGAAAGGAGTCGAGGTCACCGGAGTGGATGTCGTTCCGGAGCTTATCGACCGGGCAAGAATGGCCGGCGACGCCAACTTCATCGTTGCCTCCTATGAAGAGATTGCGGCCGGCAAGGTCGATCTTCGGGTCGATGTCGCCGTGGCGAACTTCGCCTTCATCGGCGAGGAATCGGTAGCAGGGGTCATTCAACGCGCGCCCTTGATGCTGAGCGATAGAGGCGCACTGATCGTGCAGACCTTGCACCCGGTGGTTGCGGGTGGGGACCAGCCGTATGTGGATGGTTGGCGCAGGGGTTCGTGGGCGGGCTTCAGCGACGACTTCACCGATCCTGCTCCATGGTACTTCAGGACGATCGAGAGCTGGGTGAGCCTGATCATCGCGGGCGGCATGAATCTCGTCGAGCTGCGTGAACCGCTCCATCCAGCGTCGGGGAAGCCCGCGTCTCTGATCCTTGTCGCCGAGCCGATGCGGTGAGCATTCGATCGGTGTAGCTGACGATGCGCAGTCGTCCTTGCTACCCCAACGACCGAACACTATTGTTGCGCTTCCTCGGCTGGCTCTCCGCCGGCAAATGGGGAGAACTCGGAATCGGAGATTGTGGTATGACAGTCACTTCCGTTCGACGCGCCACGCTGGCGCTCGCCCTCGCTTTTGCATCGTTGACGGGGCAGTTGACTGCTCAGCCATCGACGGGCACCGTGCGCGGCAAGGTGACAGACGCGGCTGGCGGGCGACCTCTCGCGGATGCTCAAATTCTCGTGACAGGGACCCGCGTTGGCGCGATCACCAGCTCCAGCGGTGAATTCACGCTGACTGGCGTGCCTGCTGGCCAGCGCATCGTCTCCGTGCGAAGAATCGGCTATCAACCCTTTTCGCAAACTGTGAGCGTCGGCGTCGGTGCGACGGCGACGCTGGACGCTCAATTGAGGGTAAGCGCGATCAATCTCAGTGACGTCGTAGTTACCGGCACCGGTGCTCCGACAGAGCGGCGCAAGGTGGGAACCAGTATCGCTTCCGTCGATTCGGCGATGATCACCAGAGCTCAGGCGAATACCATTGATCAGGCGATGCAGGGCAAGATACCCGGGGCCCAGATATCCCAGAATTCGGGCGGTCCCGGAGGCGGCGGAATTTCGGTGCGTCTTCGCGGAGTCAATTCCTTTATATCCGGTTCCGACCCGCTGTACATCGTTGACGGCGTGATTGTCGACAACAGCTCGGCACAGCTCTCCGATCTGGGAGGCAGATCGAATCCGCAGAACCGCCTCGCCGACATCAACCCGGCCGACATCGAACGGATTGAAATTATTCGCGGCGCGGCCGGCGCAGCGCTCTACGGATCGCGGGCGAACAACGGGGTGGTGCAGATCTTCACGCGGCGCGGGACGAGCGGGAAGCCCCGCTACACGTATACCAGCCGTTACTCCTCAAACGAGCTCCGCGAGCAGCAGCCATTCAACTTTTATCGCTTCGACGTCGCCGGATTGCCCATCGCGCGATTCAATTATCAGAACGATATCTTCGAGAGGGCCGCAGGCACCGAGCAAAATCTCTCGGTTGAGGGAGGTAGTGAAGCGACCAGATACTTCATCAGCGGTAATTTCGCGAATGAAGACGGAATAATTCGCTCGACGTCGTCACGCCGCATTGGAGCTCGCGTGAATCTTCAACAGCAGTTGACGTCCCGGCTCATCGCGAACGTTACCACCAACTACGTTCAGACCAACAATCAGCTTCAGGCGTTCGGAGAGCAGAACGATTACGGCATCATGGGGTCACTGTTCTTCGCGCCGACGAGTGTGAACTTCCG
Source organism: Gemmatimonadaceae bacterium (assembly GCA_046593165.1). GTDB lineage: Bacteria > Gemmatimonadota > Gemmatimonadetes > Gemmatimonadales > Gemmatimonadaceae > UBA4720. The sequence continues at coordinate 4,813 of JBKJRW010000124.1, read as the reverse complement.
TCCCGTCAACGGCGTTTACCCATTGCCGCCGGCGCTGGGAACCAACCCCCTTCTGGCGATCGACCGAATACGCAATCCGCAGGAGATCGATCGGTTCATCGGCTCGGCAAAGCTGACCTTCAATCCTACTACGCAGCTCCTTCTTGACTATACAGTTGGGATCGACAACGTCGGATTCGAGCAGCGGCAATTTGTTCCGCGCAACGCTGTGCTCGGCACCGCTCCACTCTCCACGGGGCGCTCGCAATCGGTGTTTCAGGCCACGCGGGTTCTCAATCAGGATGGACTTGCCGGCTACACATGGAAGCCCATGGGTGCGATTGAAATGCGTACCGCCGCCGGTTTCAACTTCACCGAGCAGAAAGTGCGCACGACCGCGGCCACGGCTAACGGCCTCGCACCGGTCGGAGATCTCGTAAGCGCAGGGTCGGTCTTCTCGGCTGGACAGACTGAAGTGGTGTTGCGGACGCTCGGCTTCTATGGGCAGCAGGAAGTGGCGTTGAATGACAAGCTGTTCCTGACGGGAGCGGTGCGGTACGACGCGTCGTCAACGTTCGCTCCATCCGAGCGCTGGCAGGTTTTCCCGAAGTTGTCCGCGTCTTATGTAGTGATCGACAACAGGCCGGGCATGCTCAACAACCTTCGACTGCGCTCCGCGCTTGGTTGGGCGGGCAGCCAGCCGGGCATCGTGAATGCGTACTCGCAGTTTGTTTCCTTTACCCAGTTGCCGTTCGCTGGACGCCCGGGATTCGTGAACGACATCGTTTATGGGAATCCCACTCTCAAGAACGAGCGCGCGCGCGAATGGGAAGTTGGAACCGAAGTCGGATTGTTCAGCGGACGCGTTGCTGCCGAAGCGACTTACTACGACCGGGTCGTGTCGGACCTTCTCTTTTTCCGTCCTCTGCCGACGAGCACCGGATTTTCGCGTCAGTTCTTCCCCATCGGATCGATGTCCAACAAGGGACTGGAGTTGCTGCTGAGAACGAACAACGTGAGCAGCTCGAGACTGGATTGGTCAACCACTGCTACCTACACGCGCAACAAGAACCTTGTCGAGAAGCTCGACATCCTCGACTTCCAGAGTGCGGGCGGGTATCCAAACCGGATTCGCGCGGGGCAGCCAGCTGGTGTTTTCTACGGCTCCTACGCGGCTCGTGATTGCGTCACCGGCGCATTCCTGCTCGACTCGCTCGGACGGTATCGCCGAAGCAACCAGGCGGCGGACATGGGACCTAACCTTGCCGCGCGCCAGGCCTTGAGCAAGGGCACATGCAACGACTCTCTCAACAAGGTCATTGGTGACCCGAATCCCAAATGGATGGGTTCTCTTCTCAATGAGTTCACCATCATGAAGAAGCTCCGCATGAGGGCGCTGCTCGACGGCGTATTCGGCAACGACATCATGAACCTCTCCACTCGTGCGCAGAACGCGGGTATCGCCAGCAATTCCAAGACGTACGAGCGCGAGTTGTTGCCCTACGGTGATGCGCGGAAGCTCGCACCCTCGTGGAACGCGCGCACGCAGGGAATTTTTGAATACTGGATCGAGGACGGTAGCTTCGTGAAGCTCCGCGAACTATCAGCTAGCTACACGTTCGACTCTGCTCCCTTCCGCCGCGTCTTCCGGGATGGAGTGGACCTCACCTTATCGGGGCGGAACCTGTACGTGTGGACCGATTACAGCGGATACGATCCCGAAATCAATCTCTTCGGAACCAATGCAGGCGGCAGGGAATCGGTGCAGACGACTGCGGCCGATCGTGGTTTCGATTTCGGCGGCTACCCAATCCCGCGCGTGTGGTCGGTAAGCGCGCGAGTCACTTTCTGAGCGGCGGAGACTAACTCATGCGAACGATCAGAAAGTACTCGATTGCTGCGGTGACCATCGCTCTTGCCGGATGCGGTCTCGACCTGCAGAACCCGAACTCACCGACCGAAGGCCAGGTGACGACCAGCGCAGATGGCGTCATCGCCCTGGCCACCGGCCTGCAGGGTCGATTTGCTCAGTCGTACGGCAACTTCGCGTACATGGCGGGCCTGGTGACGGACGAGTTCGCGTCTACCACTGCGGCCCTTATCTCCATCAGCGATGCAGAGCAGGGCTCGGTCGCGCCCGGCACTGGAATCGCGGACAATGTTTTCAATTCGATTTACAGGACCGTGCGCACCGCTGATGATCTGCTAACCGGTGCAGAGGCTCTTTCCGCGGACATAGAGCCGGGAACCCGTAGTGGCCTGAGGGCGCTCGCGTTTGCGCTCAAGGCCGAGTCGCTGGGCGAGGCGATTCAGTCGTATCAGAAAACTCCGATTGTCACGTTTGGCGTCACCCAGCCGACTTATGCGTCACGCAGCGAGGTGTTGCCGGTAATTCGCTCGCTTCTGGATTCTGCAGCGAACCAGATCGCGGCGACGCCGTCAAGCACCTTCTTCAATGCAAGCATTCTTACGCCGGGCCTGAATCTGTCGAACACGATTCAACTTTTCAGGGCGCGATATGCCCGGATGGCGGGTGACGATGCCGGAGCAATTGCCGCGTCGAATCTCGTCGCGAGGAGCGGCACGGGCGCAATCTCGATACTGACATTTCCAGCTCCGGCGGTGAACTTCTTCGCCAACGTGACGGGCGGAACGCAAGGTATCGGGCCGCGCAGGCAGTTCCGTCTGTCGATGCAACCGGCCGACCAGCGGTTCCTTTATTTCGTAAATCCTTCGACGACGGCGACTGGTCGCCTTACGGGAATCCCGCTCGATCTCTGGAGCCGTTACTCAAACTCACAGTCGCCAATACCCGTTTACTATCCCGATGAGGCGCTCCTCATCAAGGCCGAGGCGCTGGCAAATCAGAATAATCTGGCGGCGTCCCAGGCGGCACTCGATTCGGTGCGGACCGATTGCATTGGCGGACGAGGCATCGATGACCCGAAGGCATGCCTCATTCCGCTATCGGGGCAGTTGACGAAGGATCAACTGCTGGCCGAGATATACGTTCAGCGGCGTTACGAGCTGTTCGCGACGGGTTTGCGGTGGGAGGATTCGCGCCGGAGGAATGCGGTGCGAGGGCTCGTTGCCGCACCAGCGATACCAGTTGACGCTCAACGTTGCTGGCTTCCGTACGCGCTCGGCGACAGGAATGCCAATCCGAATGTACCGGCCGATCCTGCGGAGCCGACGGCTTTTCCGTCCGGCTGTGCACTGTGAGGGCGCGATCAATGTCATTCAATTCGATCATCCGGAGAGTGCGCGTGTCGAACGGATTCAAGCTTGGCATGATGACGGTCGCCGTCGCCCTCAGTGTTGCGTGTTCGACGACTGAAGCGCCCGGACCACTCGAGCCGACCGGGCCGACGGGACGAGTGCGTCTCGTGAATTTGATCACCGACGCGACGCGGGGGCGTGTGAACGCGAGCCTCGAGGGGCTGGTGTTCACCGTTGACCTCCAGTACGCGCAGGTGGCGCCGGCGAATCTGCCGGCTCCTGCAACCGGTTCGGCGTACGCACCGGTGTACGTGGGCAACCGCGCATTCGTATTGAAGCGTACCGCCGATACCACTGTCACCGTAGCTAGTCTCAATTTCTCGATTACGGACGGGCAGGATCGTACGGTGTATGCTGTGGGCGGCGCAGGGGGGAGCGCGGTGACCGGTTTTCTTACGACGGATGACAATCCGGCCGCTTCAGCTACGGAAACCAGACTACGGGTAGTGAACATGAGCCCGACTGCTGGCGCGGTGGATGTTTTCGTTACTGCGGTTGGAGCGGATCTCGCGTTGGCGACGCCGAGGGGTGCCGGGCTCGCTTACCAGGGGGCCACTGCCTATTTCACCGTAGCACCTGGTGCCTATCAGGTTCGTGCGGTGCCTGCAGGAACAGCCGCGGCAAATCGAGGAGCGAGTGTGGTGATCAATCTCGCGAGCGCGGCGTTCGGTGGTGGCACGGGACGCACTGTAGTGCTTGCCGATGCGAGTACCGGTGGTGCTCCCCTGAGGGCGTTCGTCGCGGTGGACCGCTAGACCGGCGACTCCTCGGGCACTGACAATAAAAACGCCCGCATCGCAGCGGGCGTTTTTTTGTCACTCGGTTATTTCATCCGCCGTGGTTTGCGCCGGGGAGCGGGTCCGGAGGCGATCGATTCTATCGTCGCGATGGTTCTGACGGCTGCGCGCGACCAGTGCGTGACGACTGCGTCTCTCGCGGCCAATGCGTCACCGGCCCGAATCGCCGCGATGATGCGCAGATGTTCTTTCGTGGAGGGTTCGTATTCCGCGTCGAGGCGGGTGCCGTAAGCCCATTCGTAACGCTGTACCTGAGGGCGGATTCTGTCGTACCCGCGTTTCAGGTAGGGTCCGGCCGAATCGAGAACGAACCTCGTGTGAAATGCGGTCTGAAGCTCGAACAACCGGTCGTGGTTGCGCGGGCGCGCTCGCGATGCACTTGCAAGCTCGGCGTTCAGGCGCTCCAGATCGTCCGAGAGGCGGTGACGCCGGGCAGTGGGAAGTGAGGCGGCTGTCTCGACGGAGAAGGATTCGAGCGCGCCGATCATTCCCCACAGCTCGCGTACGCTTTCGGCAGTCAGCGGTGCGACTACAGCTTCGGTGCGCCGGCTTGCGGATATTGGAACGACGTAGCCTTCCTGCATCAGCCTCGCCATTGCTTCGCGAACCGGAGTGCGGCTGACCCCAAACCGCAGCGCGACGTCGGCTTCGACGACCCTCGACCCCGGTTCGATTCGGCCCCGTACGATCAGATCCCGGAGTTGCTCGAACGTTCTGTGGGGCAGGGTGCCGTGAACTATCTGGGGGTGAAGTGAGGT
>JBKJRW010000143.1:0-7762 GCA_046593165.1 Gemmatimonadaceae bacterium | reverse complement strand
CGCACACACGCCGCCGACATCGCGAACAGCTCCGCACCGATGTCTACCGCGCGAAACAGCACCGCCTGTTTTTTCTCGAGCTTCGGCCCGTACCTCACCATCGCATGGAAAATCGATCTTCCGAGGTGGCGCGTGTTGCTCTCGATGTACCGCATGTGCGTCGCGAGCTTGCCGAATTCGCCGAACGTCTTGAGTGACCCAGCGCTCACCCATCGTGTGGGATACCAGGAGAGATAGAATGGCGTCGACTTCGCCATCGCCGAGAGTCGCTCCTTCATCGTGGACTCGGGCTTCACAATATCGAACGCCATCTTGAAATGGTGATCCACCGCCTCGCGCGCGATGAATAGCCGCATGATCTCCGACGAACCCTCGAAGATCAGATTGATGCGATAGTCCCGCATCGCGCGCTCGACAGCGATCGGCTCCTCGCCGCGGCTGGCAAGTGAATCGGCGGTCTCGTAACCACGCCCGCCTCTGATCTGCAGCGTGTCGTCGATGATTTTCCAGCCGGCTTCGGTGTTGTATAGTTTCGCGATCGCCGCCTCGAGACGGATGTCGTACCCGCCCTTCTCATACAGAGCGGTCGCGAGCTCGGCCACAGCTTCCATGGCGAACGTGTTGGCCGCCATCCTCGCGATCTTCTGCGCGACGGCTTCGTGCTTCCCGATTGGCTGGCCCCACTGCACGCGTTCGTTCGCCCATTTTCGCGTGATCCTCAGCATCGTCTTGCCCGCGCCGGCACAACCGGCGGGAATCGTAAGCCGGCCTGTATTCAGCGTGACGAGCGCGAGCTTCAGTCCCTTCCCTTCGCCCCAGAGAACATTGTCGCGAGGAACCTTCACGTTATCAAAGCGGATGACGCCGTTCTCGATCGCCTTGAGACCCATGAAGCGAAGCCGGTGAACGACCTCGACACCGGGCATGCTCGCGTCGACGATGAACGCCGTAATCCGCTTGACGCTCTTGCCGTTCTTCTGCTTGTCGGGAGTGCGCGCCATCACCACGAACAGCTCCGCCCGTGTGCCGTTGGTGCACCAGAGCTTCTCACCATTGAGGATGTAGTGCTCGCCATCCTCTGTCGGCGTCGCCGTCGTCCGAAGATTCGCCGGGTCTGAGCCCGCGTCGGTTTCGGTGAGAGCGAACGCCGATATCGCTCCCTTCGCGAGGCGCGGGAAAAACCGCTTCTTCTGCTCGTCGGTGCCAAACAGTTTGAGCGGCTGCGGAACACCAATCGACTGACTGGCCGAGAGGAGCGCTACGAGAGAGCCGTCCTTTGAAGTGACCAGCTCCATCGCCCTGATGTAGCTCATCTGCGACAGGCCAAGCCCGCCATATTCTTTCGCGATCTTGATGCCGAAGGCGCCCATGTCGCGTAGTTCCTGCACAAGCGACTCGGGTATCTCTCCAGTGCGGTCGATCTCCGCAGAGTCCACCCGGTCGAGAAACGCCTTGAGCCTGTCCATGAAGGGTTTGGCGCGCGCTTCCTCGGCATCGTCGTTGGGCGGATGCGGATGGATGAGATCGGGACGGAATCGCCCCAGAAAAAGCTCCCGCGCAAAACTGGGATGCTCCCACTCCGTCTCACGCGCCGACTCGGCAACATCTCGCGCTTCTTTTTCGGTGGCGAGAGCCATGGATTCGTCCGTCATTTACGCCTCACAAATAGGAACATTCCAATAATAGAGATCGCCGCAAAGGAAAACCATTGGAACGCATAGTTCAAATGAGACCCCTCCCCGAGCGGCGGTACCTCCAACCGGGGGGGAACGTTTGCCACCTGTGGTTTGCCGTCGCTTATCAATACTATGGAGTACCCCGCAATGGGATAAGGAAATGCCTGAGATAATGTGGGGCGATCCAGCCACCGGTACGCGCTGGGACGGCGAGCTGACCTCACTTCCCCTGCTCTCGTAGTGAGGTTCTGGACAAATCCGTCGCCTGAGACGGACTCCGGCTCCCGCCACCTGCGAAGGTCTACCGTCATCCCGTCTGGAGCGTAAACCCAGCCCCGGTTGACGAGAACCGCAGTATCACGCCCAGGAGTCCGCATCGGAGTAATGATGTTGACTCCCGGCGAACCCCTGCGAGTGCGGTTGGTCAGCACAATCTCGTGTGCGAAATCGTAGGTGCCGATGACCTTAACCCTGGTGAACCGGGCCGCGTTCGTATCCGCCGGCAAGCTCCTGAACTCTATTGGAGCCGTTTCTGCTCGCGAACGCAGGGACTCGTTGAGCGTACGCCGCTCCGAAAGTCGGGAGAGCTGCCAAAAACCAAGGCTGATGAAAGCCAAGGCCAGAAGAATACCGAAGCCAGTAAAGATTCTGTCGCGCGATTTCACTCCTGGCAATCTAGGGGTCCTATCGATGCGGCGTAAAAACCGTTCACCACGGAGTCACAGAGGTCCACGGAGGTTCACGGAGTTTTCAGATCATTGCGAAGGCGGGCATGGTCCCGCACCCGCAAGAAGTTGAATTTATTTTATGGGAACTACTACCTGCTTTTCTTTTTCGACTGCCTTTCCGTAGTTGACAAAAAACACAGGTGGATCCTCCGCCGGAGAGGTCACACCGTCGCACAGAGTGTGTACTCCGTGCAACTCCGTGTAACTCCGTGACTCCGTGGTGACCGGTCTCCCCCCCCCGGCAGTCAAAGCAATGTCAACTGCTCACCAAGAGTAGCTGGATCTACTGGCCGCTGACCCAGTCGATACTGGATATCACGAGCAGTCGCAGGACTGTGCCCACTGAACGTGTTCGCCACATAGCCATAGACATCGGTGACGGTCGCTGGCAGATGCTTGATAGCGCCGACCCAGGCCTCGACCTCGCGGGTCCGATCCACCTGCACTCGCGAGTAATCCACCAAGTCTCGATTCGGTCCCATCCACCGGATGTACGCGAAGTCGGCAGTTGGTCGCTTCGCCAGCGCGAGCATCGTCTTTCGCGGTATCCATCGGCCATCCACGAGGGTGATGCCCACATTGCGCTCCTTCATCAGCGCGATCACACCCTCGTTGATCCAGCCACGGTGGCGGAACTCAATCGAAAAGCGGATATCCGCCGGGATACGGGTGACGAACTCGACAAGCGCGGGCAGCTCACCCGGATCGAAGTCGGGACTGAGCTGCACGAGAATCGGACCCAGCTTGTGCCCCAGCTCGCGCGCGCGATCATAAAACATTTCTCCTACGCCGAGCGAATCGCGGAGCCGCTGTTCGTGGGTGATCTCCTGCGGGAGCTTGAGCGAGAATACGAAGTCGTTCGGCGTACGGTCGTACCAGCTCTTGAACGTCGCCGGCGCGGGGACTCCGTAGAAAGTCGAGTCCACTTCGACCGAGCCGAACGCGCGCGAGTAGGTCGGGAGGAAGTCGCCCGGGCGTGTGCCCGATGGAAAAAACGGGCCCAGCCAGGCATCGTAATTCCATCCCTGCGTGCCAATGTGAAGCCGCGGTTTTTTTTCGCTCATGGTGCTGGGCACATCGATTTCTGACCGTTCAGAACTGGTCTTAAACTTGCCCTTTCAGGCCATAGAAGTAACACACCCGCGAATTTGATTCCAGGAGGAACGATGGACCACAATGACGAGAAAGCACCCCGCACAGGCGGAATTCTGCACCACGACGATAACCCGAGCACCGGCGACAAGGTTGGAGAGGCGGTAGGCGGCGTCTCCGGCGTCGTGACTGGAGCTGCCATCGGATCGGCTGGCGGTCCCCTTGGCACGATCATCGGTGGCATTGCTGGCGCAGTCGGCGGATGGTGGGCAGGCCGCACGGTTTCCGAGGCAGTTTCCACGTTCACCGACCACGACGACAACAACTACCGTCAGGCATACGAGGGCCGCTCGGACCGCCTCGCCGATCGCACTTACGACGACATTCGCCCGGCCTATCAGCTGGGCCACCTCGCCAGCGAGAATCCCGACTACAACGGAAAGAACTTCGAGGCGATCGAGTCCGACCTCCAGCGTGGTTGGAGCAATGACCTCCGCTCACGCCACGGCGACTGGGCAGCCGTGCGACCGTATGCGGAAGAGGCATACACGAGCCGCACTTCAGTTTCATCGCGCGAAGCGACGAACAGAATTCACAACAGTGACGATAATCTCGCCGACCGCGCGATCAATGCGGTCGATAACGTGAAAGACCGTATCGACGGGAATCCGGCGTCGGTGCCAGGACCCGATCCGACAGATCGACGGTTCTGATCCACGATTGAAATGGGAGAGGCCGCGATCTGCGGCCTCTTTCTTTTCATACTGTATCCTGACTTCCAACGACTTTGATAGGACACAGGTATCGATGCTGTTCTACCCGGGTCGAATCCGTGCGAAATCCGTAAAATCCGTCGAATCCGTGGCCCTTCCCATGAGCCGTCGGACGAAGTGAGCCGGCCGCAGTCACTCGTTCGACGATTCGCGCGCGAACAGTTTGTCCAACGCCTTCCAATCCGCTTTCTCCATCGCCGCTTCGGCTTCGAGACTCGGCATCGACCGGCCAACCGTCGCCACCGCGCGAGTCTTTCCCTTCTTCCGGTAAGCAACGACGCAGTCGCCTTTGCCGATATCGCCCGCGACCTTGATCTCGTCCCAATCTTCGGCGTGTCCTACATACGATATCGACACGTCATAATGATTGCTCCAGAAGAACGGGACGGATGTATACGGTTGGGCACGTCCCAGCATGTTCTTCGCCGCAGTCTGGCCCTGCCGTTCGGCGACTACCCAGTGCTCGATACGGATATCACCACCGAAACGTGCGTCGGGATATCTCGCTATGTCGCCCGCCGCAAAAACATCCGGAAGCGATGTTTCCAGGTATTCGTTCACGACCACACCGCGACTCATGTCTGCACCGGCATCAACAGCGAGGTTTGTAAGCGGGCGCACACCGACACCAACAACGACGATCTCGGCCGGCAGCGAATCACCGTTGTCCAGTCGAACAGCGCCGCGCGTGATGCCAGCGACGCTCCGCCCCAGGTGGAAGGTGACGCCCTGTTTCTCATGCGTGGTCCTGACAAATGAGCCGAGCTCCGCGCCAAGCACACGAGCGAGCGGGACCTGCTCAGGCGCGACGACGTTCACCTGGAGGCCCCGCGCCCTCAAGGCGGCGGCGACTTCGAGGCCGATGAAGCTGCCGCCAATGACGACCGCAATGCGAGACTCCTTCGCCGCCTCAATGATCGCACGGCTGTCGGCAAGCGTTCGCAGGTAATGAACGTGGCCGAGTTCCGCCCCGGGTATTGGCGGCCTCACCGGTTCTGCGCCCGTGGCGAGAAGGAGTCTGTCATACTTTTTGATCTGACCATCCGAAAGACTGACCGTCTTCGCCTTGGGGTCGATCGATGTCACGCGAGAGTTCTTCAGCAGTTCGATGTTGTGATCCCGGTAAAAGTCCTCCGACCGGAGCGGAATCCATTCTTCGGGTGCGTTGCCGGCAAGGTAATCCTTCGACAGGTTCGGCCGGTCGTAAGGGACAGCATCGTCCATTCCGATCATCGTCACGCTGCCGGTGAAGCCCTCGCGGCGGAGCATTTCCGCTGCCGCGTTTCCGGCCGCTCCCATACCGACGATTACGATCGCTCGCACTGAGGGATCGCGTCGCTTGCGCTTGCCGGCCGGAGCAAGCGGATCGGTGGGCGGGATCTCGCGAGTGACTCTTACCATCTCCCCGCTTCGCTCAGTCTCCCATACCGACACAGGATTCAAGGCGGGGGCGCACGTTGCCTCTCCAGTGCGGAGATCGAAACACGCGTGATGCCACGGGCATCGTACAGTCTTGCCGACCATCAATCCTTCGGCGAGCGGTCCGCCGTAATGCGTGCACTGTCCACCGATGGCGTAGATCTTCTTGCCGCGCCTGGCAATCAGAACGGATTGCTCACCCACATGCCCGCCAATCATTCCTCCTTCCGGAATGTCGGACACTCGTATTCCGCTCGCGAGATCAGGCCCAGCAGGCTTTTCGTGTTCGGCGCTCATGGGCTCGATCCGTTCAGTGGGCAATCAGTGCTATCACGAAATCTATGGAAGAAGCAGTGGTGCCCGCAGCCATGGACGACAAAGTCGGAACTGCAATCAGTCAAGAAAACACACCGTAGATAGTCCAAAGCTTTCGCAAAGATGTCTCCCCCCAACCCCCCAGACTCCCCCTACTCCCTGATTAGCGTTGTCCGCAGACATGGAAGCCAAAGTCGGAACTGCAATCAGGGAGGATTGGGAAAAATGGCGAGTTGGGGAGACATCCTTGCGAAGGCGCTGCTACATCGATGCGCTCTTGTTTTTGCACCTTGGAACGCCGCCCGTAACTGCAAATAAAAAACAGTGTGGATAGCCCAAAGCTTTCGCAAAGATGTCTCCCCCATCTCCCCAGACTCCACCTACTCCCTGATTGCCGTTACGAGGTTAAAGAGTCTCAGCGATACGTCTCGAAGAACCCTGTGCCGCTGCCCGATACTGCCGCACCGCCAATTCTGCCGGATATAGTCGCCGTACCCTTCATCTGAACGAAATAAGGACGCTCGAAGGTCGCCGCCCTCGCTGGATCGCCACGTTCGCCACTCGCGTCTCGATTCGCGAACGGACCCGGCTCCCTCGACTGCCGACGCGTATCGGTGGCGATCGCGTCTTCGATATCGAGAACGACCCGCAGGGTATCAGAACCTCTCACATCCGCGAACACTGCGCGTGAAGGAACCCTGATTGATCTCCCATCGACTCTTGTCGAACGGCCGTCCTCGTACGAAATCCGCGCCGGCCGCATCACGGCGCGGAATCCCAGCGAATCAATCAGATAAACAAAGAGGGGCGTCTCTCTCCCGTATTGATCTGGCCCGACCACCCGGCCGTATAGAATCGTGTATGCACCGGCGCGCGCGGCTCCCCAATCCCACGTCACGCCGCGCCAGACTCCCCAGTTGTGGTCGTGGTACGACTGTGCGGCCTCGTAAGTCTCGCATTCTCCCGCTGCGCAGACGCGGCCCACCGCGCTCGCTCTGAGCGCCGGCACCGCGTAGCCAGATACGAAATCGCCAGCGCCAAGGGATGCCCCCGGAAAATAGGCGCGCGGCGCAGGAGTGACGACGAGATCGACCGTCAACGGCACACCCGCGCTCTGCTCCCGCGCAACCGCATGAACGCGATAGTCCCCGTTCGGCAGCACCTCCACTGTCGACTCACCCAGCTTGAGGTTGGCCGAGGTGGTCGAGTATCGGACGGCCTCGCGGGGAATCAAGGACTCGAACTTTCGCGATCGCTTCCCTTCCTCTCTGAGCGTGATAGCAACGCTTCCGCCCCATTTTTCGCTCGTCACATCACCGGCGACGATGAACGAGATAAAAGCCCAGCGCTTTCGATCCGCAGATAGAACATTGAAATAGTGCCACTCGGCCCAGCTATCGCGGTTGGCAACGCTGTCGGGAGGCACATGAAAATGATCGATCTCGTGCCTCAGCTCGACGAGCGTCGGCGAGATCCATTTGCGATCGCCATCGTCGTCACTCCAGCTCCCGGCGCCAATCCGTAAGGGCCCGCGCACAGTGCGAGTGCGGCTCGGAATCTCCCCACTCGCGCGCGCCGGGTATTCCACGCCGTCCGGCTTACGGACATAGACAAGGCGCCCATCGATCTGCGGCGCGACAGCGGTCACCGACGACGCCAGGCGAGGCGAAGCAAGGAGCTGATCGTACACGAACTTCCCATGATCGATCGAGAAGTAGAGCCCTCCGACACCCCCGGTCTTCATCACCTCAACATCGAG
>JBKJRW010000141.1:0-18905 GCA_046593165.1 Gemmatimonadaceae bacterium | reverse complement strand
ACTGAACTCTGACAGCCGCTCGAGCTTGAGCGGATCGTCGGAGAATTTTTCGCGCGCTTCGCTCTGGTTGACCACGGCGCGCACGAATGGATATTTCTCGGCGATGACCTTCCGCATTTCGGCTTCGAATTTCTCGAGATCCTCGGGCGTGAAGGGCTCCGCAACCTCGAAGTCGTAGTAGAAACCGTCGTCGATTGAAGGGCCGAAGCCGATTTTCGCGTCGGGACGCAAGCGGCGGACGGCAGTGGCGAGAATGTGGGCGCCAGAGTGGCGAAGGACATCGAGCGCCTTGGGATCCCTGGCCGTGAGCACGCGGAACGACCCGCCAGCCCTGAGGGGCGTGATGAGATCCTGCACCTGGCCATCGATTTCGACGGCAAGCGCATCCTTCAGGAGCCGCTGGCCGATCGAACCGACCACGTCGCGCGGCAAAGTGCCCTCCTCTACCTGGCGTGTGGCGCCGTCGGGGAGGGTCAGGGTCAACATTTCAGACATCGGATTTCCAGTGCCGCAGATGGCCTTTAACTTGCTCGGGGGTAAGCTATCGTTCGAGTATAACCTCCGCCACGGGTTCGATAATATGTCTCCTTTCAGATATCGCGACGAAGAATCAACATCAGCCAGCGCTCTTTATGTAGCGCTCGGCGCACTCGCGGGCTTCGCGGCCGGCGTCGTGGTCTCGCAGCAATACGGAGGCATTTCGGGACTTACCGCAAAGCTCCGCGAGCGCCTTGGCCGCGCCGCGGAAGCCACGGATGAGCAGGATGAACAACTGGGCGCGCACGCGCACGATCACGACTACGGCGATGACTCCGAGTTCGACGAGGACGACGACGAAGAATCGTTCGATGGCGAGGATGGACCGCTCGACGGCACTGAAGAGCTGGAGGAGCGTGTCCTCGAAGCATTCCGTAACGACCCTGTCCTGAGTGAGCGGGCGATCGACATCGGCGCCACCGACGAGGGAATAATCGAACTCACCGGGTGGGTCAACGAAGACGATGAATCGCACCAGGCGGTGGTAGTCGCGGGGGGCGTACCGGGTGTCGAGACGGTCGTGAATCGGCTGGCTGTGCGGGCCGACGAGGACCTGTTCGGCGAACTCGCCGAACGCTACGAAGACGGCGACCCATCGCTTACCGAAGGTCAATGGGAAGGCCAGAGCGTCGGCACGGGTCGCAGACGTCAGGGCACATCGGCCGAGTTCGACAGGCACGAAGATCCTCGCACGAAGCTGGAGGATGCGGTCATTGATACCGTCGAACTCGATGCAGATGACGAGGCCGACATCAAGGCCGAGCGAAGGGCGAAGTCGAAGCAGCCGCCGCGCCGCGGGCGGGCGGACGGGTCACCTGTCAGTCCTGCCGGCGTGCCGAAGAGCGATCACGTCAACAATCCGCTGTCTCCAGACACGGCCTAGACAGTCCAGGTCCGGTCAAGGCGGGAACAACGGGAAAGCAATCAGGGAGCTTGGGGAGGCTTGGGAGCGAGGGAGACTATTCTCGCTCCCGATCCTTCAGTCTGATTCAACGATTTTGATTGGGGTTTTCTAACCATCTGTTCGTAATGAGAGGCGACCCCACTGCGCTCCCGCAGCAAGAATGCCGTTGCAGTTCAACCCAATGGTCATTGAAGCCAGGAAGCCGAGGCAGTTTCTCTCTGCGCGACGACGTCTCCCCTTCTCCCGTATCTTCCCCGGCTCCCTGATGGCAGTTTCCGCGGTTTCCGCAGCTTCCTCCTTGACCAGATCGTAGCACCCCCGGCGCCGGAGAATTAACTTGCGCGGAGGATGAGCAATTCACTCCCCGCAACAGATCTCCCGCCGCAGTTCGAGCCCTCCGCCGTCGAAGCCGCTCTTTACCAGGAGTGGATGGACGCCGGATTGTTCGAGGCGGACGCGAAGCGATCACGCCGCTCTGGCGGCGATCGCGAACCCTTCGTCGTTGTCATGCCGCCGCCCAATGTGACGGCGGTTCTGCACATGGGGCACGGACTCAACAACACCGTGCAGGATGTGCTCGTCCGCTGGAGAAGAATGTGCGGCGACGAAGCCCTTTGGCTGCCCGGCACCGATCACGCGGGAATCGCCACCCAGAATGTGATCGAGAAGCAGCTCGCAACCGAAGGCAAGACACGATTCGATCTGGGCCGCGATGAATTTGTCGCGCGGACAACGGAGTTCGTCACAGAAACGGGCGGGACAATTCTCGATCAGCTGCGCGCAATAGGGTCGTCTTGCGACTGGAAACGCACAGCCTATACGCTTTCTCCGCCACTCTCCCGGGCGGTTCGCGAAGCGTTCGTGCTCCTTTACGAGCGCGGCCTCATCTACCGTGGCCATCGCGTCATCCACTGGTGCTCGCGCTGCCTCACGTCTCTCAGCGACGAAGAGGCCGAGCACAACGAAGAGACCGGAAGCCTGTATCACTTGCGGTATCCGCTGGCCGACGATCCGGCGAATGGCATCACTATCGCCACAACGCGGCCCGAAACCATGCTCGCCGACGTTGCCGTCGCCGTGCATCCGGACGATGAACGCTATCGCGATCTCGTGGGAAAGAAACTTCTTCTCCCAATCGCGAACGTGGAGATTCCGATCATTGCCGATTTGATCGGCGTCGATCCGGAGTTCGGCACCGGCGCCGTGAAGATCACGCCCGCGCACGACGCCAACGACTTCGAGATGGGGTCGCGCCACAAGCTTCCGATGCCCGTTGTTCTCTCGCCCGAGGGCACGATGGCGAACGGCGCCGACGCCGGCACCAGAGTGCCTCCTCCACTGCTCGGCATGGATCGCTTCGAGGCGCGCAAGCGCGTCGTCGAAATGCTCCGCGAGGCCGGCGCTCTCATAAAGATCGAGTCGCACTCTCACGCGGTTCGCCACTGCTACCGGTGCGATACTGTCGTCGAGCCGCGCCTGTCGGATCAGTGGTTCGTGAAGATGAAACCGCTCGCCGAGCCCGCGCTCGAAGCGGTGCGTGAGCGCAACATCCGCATCCTGCCGGAGAGATGGGAAGCCGTTTACATCAACTGGCTCGAGAACATTCGCGACTGGAACATCTCGCGCCAGCTCTGGTGGGGCCATCGTATTCCCGTCTGGTACTGCGACGCATGCGGGAATATTGAAGTGAGCCGCGACGACCTGGCCAATTGCTCGAAATGCGGAGGCCCGGCACGTCAGGATGAGGATGTCCTCGACACTTGGTTCTCCTCCTGGCTCTGGCCTTTCTCGACACTTGGCTGGCCCGACAAGGAATCGGCTGACCTGAGGGCCTTCTATCCAACCGACGATCTGGTCACTGCCCCGGAGATTCTTTTCTTCTGGGTAGCGCGCATGATCATGGGTGGGTACGCGTTTATGGGCGAAACGCCTTTCCATACCGTGTACCTGCACGGCACCGTGCGAGACATGAAGCACGTAAAGATGTCCAAGTCGCTGGGCAACGGCATCGATCCGCTCGACGTGCGGGCGCTCTATGGCGCTGACGCGCTGCGTTACACGGTGATAGCCGGGCTGGGAATGGGCGCGGACGTGATGCTCGATCCGAACGATCTCGAAAAGTCGTTCGCCCCGGGACGCAACTTCGTGACGAAGCTCTGGAATATCGGACGATTCCTTCTGTCAAACGTGGGAACTGATTCGGTTCAGCCGCTCGAGACGATCGATCCCTCCCGACTACGTCGCGCGGACCGATGGATTCTGAACTCGCTCAATACAGCTATCGCCGAGTGCGATGCAGCGTTGGGGCCCGCTCGTCCGAACGATGGCGTGTGGGACAAGAACGAACTCCGAAGCGGCCTGCGGCTCAGCGAGTACACCGAGTCTGCGCGACGCTTCGTCTGGAATGAGCTAGCGGACTGGTATCTGGAATCGACGAAGGGTCGCCTCGCTGCGGGTGGTGCCGATGGAGATGTGGCGCGTACCGTTCTCGCGCACTGTTTTGACGCCGCGCTCCGGCTGCTACAGCCAATCGTCCCGTTCATCACCGACGTTCTCTGGCGCCGCCTGCCCATCGACAACGCTACTCGTGGCGATTTCATCGCTCGCGCAGCGTGGCCGCAGCAGAACTTAACGATTGGAGTCGAAGACGAGTTCGAGCTTGTGCGCGAGGCAATCAACGCAATCAGACAGCTCCGCGCCGACTACGCGATCCCACCGGGCGACCGGATCCATGCTTCTCTCGACACAGCCGCTTCAGGGGCGAATGCGTCTCGCGACTCGGCAATTTTCACGGAGGAGAACGCCTTCATTCAGCGCGTCTCGCGGTGCGAGATCGCTGTCGGTTCCGAATCGAGCGACGGAAGCGGCGCGGCTATCTTGCTGTCCAGCGGGGCTCGCATCCGCGTTCCGCTCGGTGGCGTGATCGACATCGAGAAGGAGTGCCGCAAGGCAAAGACCGAACTGGAAAAACTCGACAATCAATTGAC
The DNA here is from genome assembly GCA_046593165.1 of Gemmatimonadaceae bacterium. GTDB lineage: Bacteria > Gemmatimonadota > Gemmatimonadetes > Gemmatimonadales > Gemmatimonadaceae > UBA4720. Next base: position 14,477 of record JBKJRW010000141.1, on the reverse strand, counting down.
TTCGTTGAACAGTCGATTGTCCAACTCTGGATTCACCGACAGGGCTCCTGCAAACGTTGTTGAGTCGGAGCGTTCGAAGCAGACAGAGTGGACCGCTCGCCGAATACAGCTCGCCGACAAGGTCGTTTCGCTTTGCGGTTCATGAAAGGGTCGGCGGCGGCGGTGCTGGCCCTCGCGTTTGGCGCCTGTGCTTCACCTGGCGTACCACCGGGAGGCCCAATTGACACTGAGGCTCCGAAGATAGTGCGCATTGTTCCCGATAGCGGTAAGACCGGCACGACGCCGCGCGAGGTTGTTTTCAGGTTCGACGAAGTGGTGAGCGAACGTCCGTCGGGCGCGCAATCGCTTGCCGCGCTGTTTCTCATCTCTCCTCGGGATGGTGAGCCGAAGGTCGAGTGGGGACGTGACGAGATCTCGGTGCGTCCTCGCCGGGGATGGCGGAAGAACACTGCCTATACCATCACGCTCCTCCCCGGATTGAGCGACCTGCGAGGCAATACGCGCAACACGGGCGCGGTCACGCAGTTTGCGACCGGCACTTCGATTCCTGCCGGTCGCATCGCGGGCACTTTCTACAACTGGGCCGAGGCGCGTGCCGTGCCGCGTGCGTTGATCGAGGCAAGGCCGTTCTCCGATACGACCCTTGTCTACATCACAGCCGCGGACTCTGTCGGCAACTTTGTGCTCGCAACTCTGCCACCCGGTACATACAGGGTGAGAGGCATAGCGGACGACAACGGAAACAAGGGGCTCGATCCACGCGAAGCCTGGGACTCCGCCGCGGTCATTCTCGCTGACTCAGCCCGATTGGACATCTACGGTTTCGTCCACGACTCGCTGGGCACGGCGATTTCGAGTGTTACCGTCAGAGATTCGATCACCCTCGAGATCACCTTCGATAATCCGCTTGCATCCTCACCACAACTGGGTACCGCGAATATTCGTGTGAGGGCGAGTGACTCGACCAATGTACCGATAGTATCCGTTTCCCCACCGCCGCCCGATACGACAATAACGAACGCAGTAAAGCTTGCCCGCCCGATTCCCACGAAAGTTCTCGTGGTCAAACTCGCGCGGCGGCTCCGTCCGAGAACCGACTACCGCGTGCGGGTTATCGACGCCCGCAATCTCCTCGGAGTAGTGCGATCGAGCGAAAGGGTGGTCAGCATTCCTGCTCCGGCGGCACCGCCCCCGGCAGCACCGCCCCCGCCGCCACCACCCTCTGCTGCACCAGTCAAGAAGTGATCGACCCGCGGAGAGCCATGCCAAGCGTGAATGGCCTCCTCGAGCGCGACGATGTCCGCGCGCTTCTTGCAGACAACCCGCGTTCTCTTGTCGTGAATGCAGTGAGGCGCGCCATCGACCAGGTACGGCGAGACCCGTCGAGCGTCGGCGATCCTCCGTGGAGTGAACTCGTAGTCGCACAGCTCCGTCAGGTAACGCGACGATCCCTCCGTCCGGTGTTCAACGCGACCGGCGTGGTGCTTCACACCAACCTCGGGCGTGCACCGCTCGCTCACTCCGCTATCGAAGCAGTGGCACAAGCCGCGCGAGGCTATTCCAACCTGGAATACGATCTCGACACCGGCTCGCGCGGCTCGAGATACGTGCATTGCGTAGACCTCCTCAGGGAACTCACCGGAGCCGAAGACGCGATGGTCGTGAACAACTGCGCATCGGCTCTGTTGCTTTCGCTCAGCGCGCTGGCGCGTGGAAAGGAAGTGATTGTATCGCGCGGCGAGCTGGTGGAGATCGGCGGCAGCTTTCGGGTTCCCGACATCATGGCGCGGAGCGGTGCAGCGCTCGAGGAAGTGGGCACCACCAACCGAACGCACCTCGACGACTACCGGCGCGCAATCACGCCCCGCACCGGCGCAATCGCCAAGATTCACCGCAGCAATTTCACCATCACCGGTTTCGTGGCCGAGGCCGACGTCCGTGCGTTGGCTCCGTTGGCGGGCGAGCACCACATTCCGATCGTGCACGACCTGGGCAGCGGCTTGATGATGGACCTTTCCGCATACGGGCTCTCGGGAGAGCCCACTGCCCGCGCTGCGCTCGACGCGGGCGCGACTATTGTGCTCATGAGCGGCGACAAGCTCCTTGGTGGTCCCCAGGCCGGCATCGCTCTGGGAGCCCGACACGCAATCGCCCGCTTACGCAACGATCCATTTGCCCGTGCGATGCGAGTGGACAAGATGACTATCGCCGCCCTTGCCGCGACGCTGGAGCTGTATCGAGATCCCGCAATGGCCGTACGTGACATACCGACACTCACAATGTTGACCGCACCCGCTGAACGAATCCACGAAAGGTGTCTCGCTGTCGCAGCGACATTGCGGGAGTCCGGCATCGACGCAGGCACCACGCCAAGCAACGCGAGCGTGGGCGCAGGAGCCTTTCCGACTCACTCAATTCCATCGTTCGCCCTGACGCTGAGCAATGCCGTGGACGTCGAGCGCGCGCTCAGAACGGGTCTGAGCCCCGTGATCGGTCGTATCTCCGACGACACATTGCTGCTCGATCTTCGGAGCGTCCCCGAGCGTGATGACGCGGAATTCACAAGCGCTGTCGTCGCGGCGCTTTCTTGAACGCGCTACCCTCGGCCGTCTTCCTCGACCGGGACGGCACGATAATCGAGGACACTCACTACCTGTCACGACCCGATGATGTACGGCTGATCGACGGCGCCGCCGAGGCGATTGCCCGCGTCAATGCGGCGACGATCCCTGTCATAGTTGTCACGAATCAATCCGGAATCGGTCGCGGAATGTTCGCCCTCAACGACCACGATCTGGTATCGACGCGCCTCGATGAATTGCTTGCCGGGTGTGGCGCCCGCATCGACGCAACATACATCTGCCCTCACACGCCTGAAGACGCATGCGAGTGCCGCAAACCCGGCACAGTTCTTTTCAGGCAGGCCGCCGCTGAACATGGCATCGACCTCAGCAAGGCCCTCTACATCGGCGATCGCATGAGAGATGTGACGCCCGGCCTCATCCTCGGCGGTAATGGAGTGTTGATCCCGTCGCCGGAAACCCCGGCGGACGACACACTTGCCGCCGTAGAGATAGCCCGCGTCGCTCCGTCACTCGGCGTAGCTCTCGACTGGTTTCTCTGCACTAATTGAAGGCGGCGGTATTACCGGATTGTCAAGATCTCGCAACACCTGACTTACCTCTTACTCGGGGCCCTCGTTAACGATAGAATCGCGCATGGCGGTTCGAATCGGAGTGCTCGCGTCGGGCGGCGGCACAAACCTTCAGGCAATAATCGATTACCTCGCGACGAGGCATGACGACCGGGTCCCGGTTGTCGCGGTTGTGGCATCCAACCGGGAGACCGCGGGTGCACTCGATCGCGCACGTGCGGCAACGATTCCCACCGAAGTGTTCGACGCGACCGACGACGGGTCATCCCTGCTCGCTGTATTGCAGCGGCATTCTGTAGACCTCGTAGTTCTTGCAGGCTACATGAAGAAGCTTCCGCCAGCCGTCGTGAGGAGCTACCACCGGCGGGTGATCAACGTGCATCCGGGACTTCTCCCGGAGTTCGGCGGGCCCGGAATGTACGGCGCAAGGGTTCATGCGGCGGTGCTGGCGACCGGTGCCAGATCTACCGGCGTGACGGTCCACTTCGTCGATGATCAGTACGATCATGGACCTGTTATCGCTCAATGGCGTGTCCCCGTGATGCACGACGACACCGAGCAGACACTGGGCGCCCGCGTGCTCGAGGTCGAGCATCAGGTCTACCCGCGGGTGGTGGAAATGGTCGCCGCGCTCAACGACAGCCAATTTTTCGCAGATTTCTGACATGCCGCTCGCACTTCTCTCGGTTTCCGACAAGACAGGCCTGCTCGAGTTCGCGCAGGGACTCTCACGCCTGGGGTGGGACATCGTCTCCACCGGCGGAACGGCAAAGGCCCTGCGCGCTGCGGGGCTCGCTCCCCGCGACGTCAGCGACCTCACTGGCTTTCCGGAAATTCTTGACGGTCGCGTAAAGACTCTTCACCCCGCGGTTCACGGTGGATTGCTCGCGCGCCGTTCCGACCCCGAGCATATGCGTGTCGCAACCGAGCATGGCATCACGCCCATCGACCTTGTCGCGGTGAATCTTTATCCGTTCTCGGCGACGGCGGCAAAGCCGGACGTGACGTCCGAAGAAGTCGTCGAGAACATAGACATTGGCGGTCCTTCGATGCTCCGTTCGGCCGCGAAAAACTTCGAATCGGTCACTGTGATCGTAGATCCGGCAGACTATGCTCGCGTGCTCGCGACGTTCGAAGCGAACGACGACGATATAGGGCTGCGACAGATCCTGGCCGAAAAGGTGTTTGCTCACACCGCGGCATACGACAGTGCGATCGCGAAGTGGTTCGCGTGCGAACGTGCCGAGGAGTTCCCTGATCGCGCTGTGCTCGCGATGGACCGTGCACAGACTCTCCGGTATGGAGAGAATCCCGGTCAGCGCGCGGCGTTCTACATCGAGCGTAACGGCAACGGTCTGGCGGGTCTCAGGCAGAGAGGCGGCAAGGAACTCTCGTTCAACAATCTGCTCGATCTTGAGGGCGCGTTGGTGGCGACAGATCCATTCGCGGGGGAGACCTGTTGCGCAATCGTGAAGCACACCACTCCCTGCGGACTGGCCACAGGCTCGACCGCAGTCGAGGCGTATCGCAAAGCTCTCGCGTGTGACCCGGTATCCGCCTTCGGGTCGGTTATCTCCTTCACTACCGCGGTAGACGCCGAAACCGCGGAGGCGGTGTCGAGCCTCTTCGTCGAGTGCATTGTCGCGCCGTCCTTTACCGGCGAGGCGCTCGAGATACTTGGCCGCAAGAAAAACCTGCGCGTCCTCGAGGGTCGGGCCAGTTGGAGCGAGCATGCTCTCGACTACAAGCGGGTGCGCGGCGGTTTCCTGGTGCAGGAGCGAGCGCGTCCGATGTCCGAAGTAGGCGGGTGGACCGTCGTCACGAAGCGCGCACCGACCGACGACGAGCAGGTGAATCTCACGTTTGCGTGGCGCGCAGTAGGGAGCGTAAAGTCGAACGCCATTCTGATCGCGCGTGACGGCGCGACCATTGGCATCGGCGCGGGCCAGATGTCACGCGTGGATGCGGCGTTCCTTTCTGTTCACAAGGCGAACCTGGCGGGGCACGATACGCGCGGCGCGGTTCTCGGGTCGGATGCATTTTTCCCTTTCCGCGATGGTGTCGATCACGCAGCCGAGGCGGGAATCACGGCGATCGTGCAGCCCGGGGGATCGGTGCGTGACGAGGAGGTCATCGCGGCGGCGAACGAGCACGACATCGCGATGGTGTTCACGGGACAGAGGCAGTTTCGGCATTGAGAGGCGAGGAGACCGGGCTCGACCGTCGCGCCTTCTGCATGGCCGCTGCAGGCGGCATTGCCGGACTGTCGGCGCCCAGTCTCCTCGCGCGGGACTCGGGCGCAGCAAAGCTCGGCAAGATTGGGATTCAGCTATACACGCTTCGCGAAATGGCGAAGACGGATCTCGCGAAGGCCCTCGCCACTGTTGCCCGCATCGGATATAAGGAAGTCGAGTTCGCTGGCTATTTCGGCCATCCCGCGGCACGAGTGCGCGGGATGCTGGACGACAACGGCCTGACGTCACCCGGTTCGCATGTATCGATAGCTGACCTTGGTGACAAGTGGGAAACTTTGCTGGACGACGCTAGCGTGCTCGGGCAGGCGTATCTGGCTGTGGCGTGGATTGATGAGCGCGACCGCACCGTCGATGGCTACGAGAATGTTGCGCGCCGTTTCAACGATGCGGCCGGCCGGGCTCGTCGCAAGGGAATCCGCCTTGCTTACCATAATTACAACTACGAGTTCACTCCAATCGGCGGCACGACTGGCTATGAAATTCTGATGAGTCGCTGCCCGCCGGAGAATCTGCTGATGGAGGCTGACGTATTCTGGATGCGTCAGGCGGGTCAAAATCCGCTCGACTGGTTCGCGAAATATCCCGGCCGCTTTCACATGCTTCATGTGAAGGACATGGGACCGCCGCCGAAAAACGAGATGGTCGATGTCGGCCGTGGGGTGATCGACTGGCAAGCGATACTTTCCGCCGGCGCTGGCGCAGGAGTGAGACATGTCTTCGTGGAGCACGATGAGCCAGCTGATCCGCTTGCCTCTATCCGCAGGAGCTACCGATACCTCCGAGGTCTTCGCGTCGGCGAGTAATCGGAAAGACAGGGGTGTTCTTGTCGTCGTGGGGCGAACCCTAGTGAGATTCCTCGTCGATTCATAATTTTCCGCATCCCCCCAACGGTGAGCTCCAATGAGTCTGGCTCCTCCTCGAAAGACCTACGACGTATGCATTGTCGGCTCGGGAGCCGGCGGAGGAATGGCGGCTTACGCGCTGACCAAAGCCGGAGTGGACGTAGTTCTGCTCGAGGCAGGCGACAACTGGTACGGGTCGCGCAACTCGAAGATGATGTTCCCCAACTACGCATCGCCCCGGCGCGGCGGATCGACGAGGCTCAAGCCGTTCGGCGAGTTCGACGGATGTGAAGGCGGATGGGAGATCGACGGCGAGCCGTACACCACCGCTCCCGGCACGCGGTTTCTGTGGTGGCGCGCCCGCATGCTTGGCGGACGCACCAATCACTGGGGACGCATTTCGCTGCGCTTCGGGCCCGACGATTTTCGCCGCAAGAGCCTGGACGGGCTTGGCGACGACTGGCCGATCACGTACGACGATGTGGCGCCGTACTACGATCGCATCGACCAGTTGATCGGCATCTACGGAAGCCGAGAGGGTATTCACAACGAGCCCGACGGAATCTTCCATCCGCCGCCAGCGCCACGCTGTTACGAGCTGCTAATCAAGAAGGCGAGCGACAATCTGGACATCACGTGCATTCCCGCTCGCAGGTCTGTCATCACCAAGCCGCTCAACGGCCGCCAGGCATGCCACTACTGCGGTCAGTGCGGCCGGGGATGCGCGACGAAATCGAATTTCTCGAGCCCCGACGTGTTGATCGCCCCGGCGCTTGCTACTGGAAAGCTCACGCTGATGACGAACGCAATGGTTCGTGAGGTGATGCTCGGCCCCGACGGCCTGGCGACTGGCGTGTCATACATCGACAAGCGTACCGGCGCGGATTCCATAGTGAACGCGCGTGTCGTGGTACTCGCTGCGAGCGCCCTGGAAACAGCGCGTATTCTGCTCAATTCGCGCAATCCGAAAGCTTCGGGAGGTGTCGCAAACTCGAGCGGCACCGTGGGCAAGTACATCACGGACACCACGGGCGGGGCAGTCTCGGGGTACGTGCCGGCGATGGAGAATCACGCCGGCCACAATGAGGACGGCGCAGGCGGAATGCACGTGTACATGCCGTGGTGGCTCGACAACAAGAAGCTCGATTTTCCGCGGGGTTACCACATCGAGGTGGGCGGCGGAGTGAGACAGCCCGGTGCAGGGTTCATGGGCGGTATCCACCGATATCCCCCCGGCGGAGGTTATGGCGCGAAGCTGAAGCAGGATTATCGCCGCTACTATGGCGCAACCGTCAGCTTCGAAGGCCGTGGAGAAATGATTCCGAACGACAACACGTATTGCGAGATCGATCCGTCCGTTGTCGATCGATTCGGGATCCCTGTTCTGCGATTTCACTGGAAGTGGACTGACCACGAGATCAACCAGGTGAAGCACATGCAACAAACTTTTCGCTCGTTGATCGCAGAAATGGGCGGTCAGGTATTCGACCCGATGCCGTCGAAGGAAGACGGCTATGGAATCGCTGCTGGTGGCCAGATCATACACGAACTCGGCGGCGCGCGCATGGGAGCGGACCCAAAAACTTCGGTCGTGACTGGCAACTGCCAGGCGCACGATGTGAAGAATCTATTTCTGGCCGATGGAGCACCGTTCGTGTCGCAGGCGGACAAGAATCCGACGTGGACGATCCTCGCGCTCGCGTGGCGCACTTCGGATTACATCGCGGATCAGATGAAGAAGAGGGCGCTATGATCGACATGGATCGGAGAGACGCCGTCAAGGCGCTGGCCATTCTTCCCTTCGCATTCTCGTGGGATCTGACGGCACCGCAGATCGAGCGCGCGTCAAAAGCGTTCGACCTGGCGAGTCAGGGGCAGCAGGCACCTGCCTACGTTCCGAAGTTCTTTACTCCACACGAGTGGAAGACCGTGCGGACGCTGGCCGACTACATCATCCCCCGCGACGAACGCTCGGGAAGCGCAACCGACGCGAAAGTGCCCGAGTACATCGACTGGCTCATGAACGACAAGGAGGCGTCACTCAACAGCAGAACCGCGATGAGAGGTGGGCTCGCCTGGCTCGACGTCGAGTGCTCCGAACGGTTCGGCACCACATTCGTGCAGGCGTCCGACACCAGGCGCCGTCAGGTCCTTGACGATATTGCCTGGCCGAAGAAGGCGCGGCCCGAGCTGGCGCACGGAGTGACCTTCTTCAACCGCTTTCGCGATCTCACCGCTTCGGGATTCTTTTCGAGCGAAATGGGCTACAAGGATGTGAAGTTCGTCGGCAATGTGTTCAATCCCGACTGGAAAGGGTGCCCGCCTGAGGCAATGAAGAAGCTTGGTGTGTCTCACGACCTCATGAAGACCCGCATTCCCGTTCAGCGCACCTGATGGCCCTTGGAATAGGCATCATCGGAAGCGGGTTCAACGCCCGCTTTCACATCCAGGCATTCACCGGTGTGCGCGATGCGGATGTGCGGGGCGTATGGAGCCCTAATCCAAAGAACGCCTCCGCCACTGCCGCGTTTGCGCGCAAGCTCGAAGTGGGCGACGCGCGGGCGTATCGGTCGATCGCGGAAATGGTCACTGATCCTGACATAGATGCGATATGGCTTTGCGGGCCCAACCACACCCGCGTAGAGAACGTCGAAGAAATTGTTCGCGCCGTTAAGGCGGGCGCGCGCGTGAATGGCGTCGCGTGTGAGAAGCCATTGGCGCGCAACGTGAGCGAGGCGAAGAAGGTCGCCCGCCTCGCGGCAACTGTCGGACTGAACACGGGCTACCTGGAGAATCAACTCTTCGCCCCGGAAATAACGCGCGGCAAGGAATTGATCTGGGCGCGAGGTGCAGCTCTCACGGGAAGGCCGTACCTCGCGCGAGCCGCCGAAGAGCACAGCGGCCCGCACATGCCCTGGTTCTGGCAGGGCGAGCTACAGGGCGGAGGCGTGCTCAACGACATGATGTGCCATTCGGTCGAGGTCGTTCGAGATCTTCTCACGCGCCCTGGCGAACCGCGTTCATCCATTCGACCAGTGCGGATCAGCGCGCATATCGCCTCGCTCAAGTGGACCCGCCCTGCTTACGCGAAGCGGTTATCAGCCGCGATGGGCAAAGCCGTCGATTACACGAAACATCCCGCCGAAGATTTCGCACGCGCGACGATCGAGTATGAGTCGAGCGACGGAGAACGCCTGATTGGAGAAGTGACCACCTCCTGGAGTTTCGTCGGTGCCGGGCTCCGACTTTCTGCCGAGCTGCTTGGGCCGGAGTACTCGATGTCGTGGAATTCGCTCGACAGCGGGCTCAAGTTGTTTTTCAGTCGAGAAGTCAAGGGCAAGGCCGGCGAGGATCTGGTCGAAAAGCAGAATGCAGAGGTTGGCATGATGCCAGTAGTGGCCGAGGAGGCTGCAGCGTACGGGTATGAGGCCGAGAATCGCCACTTCGTCCGAGCCTTTCTCCGCGGCGAGACGCCGAAGCTCACTTTTGCCGACGGGGTTGAAGTGATGCAGATCCTCATGGCCGCATACATGAGCGCGGAAAAGGGTCGTACGCTTGCGTTCCCGCCCCGTGGCCTCGATTCATTCACACCTGCGGTTGCCCGCGGCACGTGGAAACCGCGCAAATGAGCGAGTTCAAGAGCTTCCGCTGGCCGGAGCACGTCTTCACCACATGAGTGAGCGAGCCGCTGTCGCGATAGTTGGCGGCGGCGTGATTGGAGCGAGCATCGCTTACCACCTCGCTCTTCGCGGAGTTCGCGACGTCGTTGTTCTCGACCGCGCACCCGTTGCAGGCGCTGGCAGCACTGGAAAGGCAACTGGTGGGTTTCGCGCGCAGTTTGCGACGCCGATCAATGTCCGGCTCTCGCTACTGGCGCGCCAAAACCTTCTCCGTTTTGAGGAGGATACCGGTGTCGATCCGGGATTCTCACAGGTCGGCTACCTCTGGCTGGCGTCGAACGACTCGCAGATGGAGGCGTTGCGCACCGCACTGCGGATGCAGAACGCGGAGGGGCTGCATGAGGCCACCGAACTCGCCTTAGCTGACGTTCAGTCGGTCAACTCAGCGATATCAATCGACGGCATTGTCGGAGCGGCATTTTGTCCGACTGACGGGTACATCCGGCCGCTCGAGATTCTGCGCGGCTACATCGAGGCCGCAAAACGGCTCGGCGTCACAGTGCGCTGGGGCACCAAATGCAATTCTATGCAGCTCGATGGCAACGGGCGCGTGACGAGCCTGATCACAGACGCTGGCACGATAGACGTTGATACGGTAGTGAACGCTTCCGGACCATGGGCGGCTGACATTGCCGCGATGGCTGGCGTATCGCTTCCGGTAGCACCGCTAAGGCGTCAGGTCGCTATTACAGAGACGTGCCGTGCGATTCCGGCGACGATGCCGATGACGATTTTCATCGACACCGGTTTTCACATTCGAGCACGCGACGGCAGGACGATGGTGTGCTGGCCGGATCCCGTTGCACCGGGCGAACCCGCCGATTTGCACGCCGATCCGGAATGGATCGATGCAGTGACTGCGATGGCGCACGCGCGCGTTCCTGCATTGCACGGGTGCCCGGTCGATCGAACGCTGTGTTACGCGGGCCTCTATGAGGTTTCGCCCGACGAACACGCGATCGTCGGGCTGTCTCCGAATTGCGAGAACATGTACTTCGCCAACGGCTCATCGGGCCACGGCGTGATGCACTCCCCCGCACTGGGCGCGATCGTCGCCGACATGATTATCGGGCGTGAGCCCGAAATCGATGTATCGATACTCCGCCCGTCGAGGTTCGACGAAGGCAACGCGATCGCTTCCGTCGAGCTTATCTGACCGGTTAGAGCTACAGCGGCTCAGGTTCTGAGGCGCCGGAGGCATTCTGCGGCCGATCCGCAGTTCTCGGTCTGAAGAGAATCGCGAAGATCACGAGAATAATGGCCGCTCCGACCGCCGGAACCATCCAGATCGACCGCCAGTCGTGCGTGACCACGCCGTTCGCGCCCGTGATCGCGTACGCATCGACAACCTTCCCTGACGCCCACGATCCGATGAATAGCCCGACGCCCAGCGTGACGAAAGCGATAAGTCCCTGAGCGGCCGCACGAATGCGCGTTCCCGCCTGCTGGTCAACGTATATCTGGCCTGTAACGAAGAAGAAATCGTAGCAAATGCCGTGGAGGAGAATGCCGAGGTAGAGCATCCACACCAGCGAGCCCGTGTTGCCCATTGCGAACATCAAGTAGCGCAGTGACCACGCAGCCATGCCGATCAGCATGATGCGCTTTACTCCGAGCTTCGTTAGCGCGAGAGGAAGAAGCAGCATGAAGCCGATTTCCGACGCCTGTCCCAGCGTCATTTTCGTGGCCGCGGCCGGTAGTCCAACTTCGTTCAGGAAGAGATTTGTGAACGCATAGTAGAACTGCAGCGGAATGCAAAGCACGAATGATCCGAACACGAATGTTGCGAAAGATCGGTCCTTGAGAAGCGCCAATGCGTCGAGTCCGAGAACATCACGAACGCCCAGCGGCTTGCCTGCTGCGTGCGGTGGCGTATGCGGCAAAAGCAAAGAAAAGAGGCCGAGGAATACCGAAGCGCCGGCTGCGATTCGCATCGGCGTAGCGGTGGCTTCGAGGCCGAGTTGCCCGACGAGCACACCAGCTACTATCCAGCCGATTGTGCCAAGTACGCGAATTCGCGGGAAATCCTTCGCCGAGTCGTTCGTGTTGGCGAAGGAGATCGAGTTGGTGAGTGCGAGCGTCGGCATGTAGAGCAATGCGTACAGGATCAGCAGCGGATAGAATCGACCGAATGTGTCGGCTGTGGAAACGAGGTAAAGCAGGGCTGCGCCGCCGATGTGGAGGAGCGCGATGATGCGCTGTGTCGGGAAGAACCTGTCGGCGATCATGCCAACAAAAAACGGCGATACCATCGCCGCGATCGCCGTTGTTCCGTATGCGAGTCCGATCTGTGTGCCGTCGAACTTGAGGGTGGTGCCGAGATAGGTGCCGAGGGTGACGTACCATGCTCCCCAGACGAAGTACTGGAGGAACATCATCACCGACAGCCGCATGCGCACGCTCACGGGAGTGCCCTGATGCGGATATTGCGGAACTCGACCTTATCGCCGTGGTCCTGGAGTCCGATGTGCCCCTCGGGTGCCTTGCCGTAGTTGGGCATCGACTTGAATTTGCTTGCGGCTACCTTCGCGTTCCATTCGGCGCTGTTGAGTTCGTATTCGAGCAGTTTGACGCCGTTCAGCCAGTGTGTGACACGGTTGCCTTCGATGCGCACGCGCGCTCTGTTCCACTGGCCCGCCGGATGAACGATTCCGCGGGGCGCAGGATAAAGCGCGAAGTTCGAGCCGGCAGATGTGAGCGTTGATTTGCCGTCGGCGTGACGGGCGTCATCGAGAATCTGCATTTCCGGTGCGCTCTGCCAGATGTAATCGTTATCCTCAGTAGCGCGATACAGAATTCCGCTATTTCCTCCCTCGGTTACGCGCCAATCGAGGGCGAGGTCGAAGTTGCGGTACCTGGCTTTGGTGATGATGTCGCCCGCGTTGTCGCCCGAGCGGGTGAGAATGCCATCGACGACCTGCCATCCGGGCCCGACGGTTTGCTTCTTGTAGTTCCGCCAGCCGTCCGTGGTCTTACCGTCGAACAAGAGGCGCCAGCCTGCTTTCTGATCGACGGCGCTCAGCTCATTGATGGGGGTAGTCACTGTCCCTCCGATGGTGGAGTAGCAGCTCGAGGTGGCTACCGCTGCGGCGATGAGGATAGGGGCGACATTCCGTGCGATGCTGCAGCTCATATTTTTCCCGGAGGAGGCGACGCGAACATACGAAGAGACAACGTCAAAAGCCATCAGGGAGGATTGGGAGAAACGGCGAGGTGGGGAGACATCTCTGCGGAGGCTCCGCTCCATTGATTCGTTTGTTGGAACCGCGGCACGACGAGGATGCCGCATCTGGAGTGGCGAAGACGAGATCCTTTCATACGTCTCCCCCAACTCCCCAACTCCCGCCCCTCTCCCTGATGGCGGTTGCGCGGCTTTCTGCCGTGAGCTGAGTCGCTCCTCAGCGCTTCTCCAGTTGAGGAAGGAGCCCCGCCCAAATACCTTAGGTGTGCCCGTGCGATATCGGGAGGGTTGGCAGAATGGCTATTGCACCAGTCTTGAAAACTGGCGTCCGTAAGGACTTCTGGGTTCGAATCCCAGGCCCTCCGTATAGAGTTAAGTGATCGAACTCAACCTACTCCCCGGTTTTCAACGCACGCCTCAACTTCGACCGGCTCGAGGGGAGAAAGCCCGACGCGAAATAGAGAAGTACACTTCTTGCCACTGACCTCGGAGAACAGCAAGTCGGAGATTCAGGATGGCAAAACAGATTACCGGCGCGAAGCTCTACCTCGCCGGTGGGCATACGTTGCAAATCGGAGCCGGCCCGGTAGCCGAGCTCGTGGCACTTCTCGAGGCGCGTTCGGATGAGGTCAAGAGAATTACCATAATCGAGGGCAACGATCTCATGATCCATTGGAGCAACGTCTCGGCACTTCAGATATTCTCCGCAGGCAAGTAGACCTGCGCGTGGCTGAACTCAGCCCGGCTATAAGTCTCCACTAATTGCCTGCGCGTTGTGGTGAGCAATCGCCATGATCGAGATCATCGGGTTGACGCCGGAAGAACCCGGGAAAGCGCTCGCATCGCACACAAAGAGGCCGCGTACGCCAAATACTTCGCCCCTGCTGTCGCACACTGCGCTGCGGGCGTCGATGCCCATCCGGCACGTGCCCATTTGATGCGCGCTGAATAGCGCGAGGTGGTTGTCGGACACGCGGGATCGTGCGATAGCGGCCGAGAGAGATTCAATGTCGCTGAACTTCTCGCCTGCGCTTGCACCTTTCCCCATGGACAATGGGCTCGTATGAAGCGTCTGCACTCCCGTTGCGCCAGCCGCCAAAAGAATGCGCGCTGCACGACTCATCCCTTCGCGAAGCATTTCGCCCTCGCCCTCTCCGGCCTCGTAGTTTACGATCGGCCTTCCGGTGCTATCGACTGTCACCTCGCCGGTTGAGCGATCGCGCACGAGCACAATCAGGAGGGATTTCCTTGCGCTCGCCTGCATTTCCTGACGATGCGCGCGCGCGCCGAGCCATGGAGTCGCAAGCGCGATGAGCCCGGGATGGGCCGGGGCAGTCTCGATTCGAAATCCATATCCGTCCCGAA
>JBKJRW010000046.1:0-32963 GCA_046593165.1 Gemmatimonadaceae bacterium | reverse complement strand
CCCGATGCGCTCGAGTCTCATGCGGTTGGATTCGCGGTCGAGCTTCTGCCAGTACTTGAGGAGCTGCTGGTAGTTGGCGAGGAAGTAGTCGTCGCCGATGCTGTGACCGAATTCCTGTAGCGGGGTGGTAATTCTGCCTTGGGCGGATGAGGCAGTTGAGAACGTGGCGAGACAGAGAGCGATCAGCAGGTTGCGGCGATGCATCGATTTTGGGTTGGTGGTTGTTCGAGAAAAATACCGGATGAGTGGGGATGAGCCAAATGAAAGCGAGCTCCGAATTTTTCAAGTCATGTTTGCGCGGATTCGACTCGCGGCCGGCCAGTAACAGCAACAATGACCCCCGCCAGCACGACAACGCCGCCAGCGATCGTGATCATGGATGGTACCTGTGCGATGGCAGGAATAAGAGCGCCGAGCAGCGTCGCACCGATAGGCTCGCCGAGTACGGTAAGATTCACCACGTACGCCGGCAAATACTTGAGGGCCCAGTTCATTCCCGTGTGACCCAGCAGCATGGGACCAAGTGCGAGACCTGCAAAGATCGCCAGCTCCCGCGGCGGCTGGGGAGTGAGCACGGTGCCAGTTACGGCAGCGGCGATGAGGAGCGTGGCGGCGCATGCAGTATACGCCAGGCCCACGTAAGCCCAGATGCCGTATCGCGCGCGGAGATGCCGACCGATTGTGTAGTAAATCGCTGCGGTGACCGCCGCTGACGCGGCGAGAAGATTCCCGAGCATCGCGTTCCCGACTACGGGGGATCCATTCCCGCCCCAGTCTGGCGCAGCGATCACCGCTGCCCCGATGAGGGATACGACGATTCCCGCCAGTTGCCTTCCCGTGGGCGACTCCTTCAGGAATAGCGCTGATATTCCCACGATCACGGCCGGTTGGAGACTGACCAGCGTGACCGATGCCGCGATTGTAGTGAGATGAATCGACGCGATCCATGCCCAGAAGTGGAGCGCGAGTGCAATTCCGGATGTGGCGGCGAGCGCAGCATCCTTCACCGTGAGGCTCCCCCAGTCCCGCCATTGGCCGGTGAGCAGGAGAGCGGCGCCCACGATCACCAACGAAAAACAGAGCCGCCACGCCGCGATGGCGAGGGGCTCTGCATTGGAAAGCCTGGTGAGCGGCCCGGCAAATGAAATACCGAGCAACGATGCGGCGAGAACCCAGCCCGGCGCCGGACGCTTCAACGAAACGGCGTCTGGCTATGGCAGGGCTGCCGCGGGTGGATCAGTTCTGACCCTGCGGTTGGTAATTCACCGACAAGAGCTGCCGCTCGGTTCGATCAGCCGCCTTCATGACCTTGCCCCAGTAACTGGCACAGCCCGGCGTATTCGTTCCGCGAACGCACCCGTTATAGCGCTGGAGTGCCGTGCGCAGATTGGGCGCGCGCTTGATATTGTCTGCGAGAACGCTTACGCCATGACAAATATTTCCTTCAATGTTGTAAAGGTCGTTGGACTTGCAGCCCCACTGCCCGCGGTGGAATGGCATCACCTGCATGAGGCCGCGCGCTCCCACAAAGCTCCGCGCACGTGGATTGAGGTTGTCGGTCTCGACAAGCATCACGCCTACAAGGAGCGCGGGATCGATCTTCCGCTTCCGCCCTTCGGCGACCACCGCGTTGGCGATACGGTCCGCATTGTCGCCATTCCGCGTGTAGCGGCGCAACACCTGGCTGATGCGAAACGCATCCTCGCTGGCGGTGGTTGCATTGATGACCGCGCCCGGGAGTTTCAGTAGCTCGGCAGGTTTGGTATAGAAGGGTCGCTGATGCTCGATCGTCCAGATCGTTCCGGCGGCCAGAAGTACCGAAAGCGTGGAGACTCGCGCTGCAACGGCGAAATACGTGCGCCACCGGCTCTGAAAAAGCCCCGAAACCTGTTCGGGCTCGGTCACGATCTTGAGGCTCGTTTTTCCCGGTGTAACGCGGGACAATCCACCATCAGGCCGCTGGTACAAGCACCCCTCCCTTTCCGTCAGAAAAAGCTCGTCCGAGGCGGTCCGCAAACCGCTCGAGCGCCGTGAAGTCTCTCTCCCACACTTGATACTCCGCCGCCGTCGTGGGCGACCGGTGAAGCGTGGTTCCAGCACCGATATCCGGCACCCTTTTCAGTTGCTTTCGCTCCCGTACGAGTTCCGCCCCGTGCGATTCGGCGAAGCTCCACATACGCCGTCCGATCTGCGAGTTGGTCAGCGGGCAATCCGGGTAACGCGCGCGGATGTACCTGATGAAGTACTCGTTGTCCACGATCCGCTTGCCGGCGGGCAGATCGCCTATGACGCCTGCATTGACCGGCTCGATGGATACGCGAAGCTCTGTCCCGAGCACCAGGGCGATCTGGCGCAGCAGGTCGAGCGAGACGTTGTAGTGAACGTCATGCTCGATGTTGCGGATCGTCGACGGTGAAACGGGAACGGGCAGTTGCGCAGCAACGTCTTCACGCCGCAGACCTCTGAGCTTTCGGAGCCTTTCGAGGTCGCGTCCAATCCATTCAGTCATACGTAATGTAGTAATGCGGTTAACTACCAACGTATAAAGGTAGCCCGATTGACGCAATGGTACAAGGGGGAGAGACTACAGGTGGAGAGACTACAGGTGGAGAGACTACAGGAAGGGCTAGCTGCCCGGCCGTTTATTCGGTTCGCGAGGTCGGAAACGGTACAGCCAGCATCTGCGACGCAGCCTTGTCGGCGAACCGCATGACCTTGCCCGAGTAGGTGTGGCAATGCGGAGTATTCGTCCCCCGCACGCAGCCGTTGTAGCGCAACAACGCTCGCTCCATGCTCGGCGAGCGCTTGACGAGATCTGCCAGGATACTGGTGCCGTAGCAGATATTCGACTCGATGTCGGCCAGGTCACGGGAGGGGCACGCCTTCCATTTGCCAGCGTGGAATGGCATCACCTGCATGAGTCCCCGGGCGCTCACATTGCTCCTGGCCAACGGCTCGAGCTTGGCGTTTTCTGTGAGAAGCACGCCAATGAGAAGCGCAGGGTCCAGGTTCTTCTTGGCGCCTTCGCTGATCAGCGCCGTAGCGATCCGGTTGGCGCGAATGGTGTCCTTGGTGTACCGGCGGAGGACGCTGCTGACGCGAAAGACCTGTTCGCTGATGGGCGGCGGGGCGACTACGAACGAAGCGGGGAACTTGAGGAGTTCCCCAGGATTCACGTATTTGGGCTTCTGCTGGTTCAGCGTCCAGACCGTTCCGGCTACGAGGAGCGCGCTCGCCCCGAACCCTTTGACAAGCGTACGCGCGACTTTCTGCCAGCGCTTGAGAGGCGGGCGCTCAGAGCCGTGGCGGCGGACGTTCGTATACACATTCCCTGCCGAGTTTCGGCGATCGTCCGGGAGGGCAGTTTCGTCTTCCGGTCGACCTGCGCTGGCGGGAGTCGTCATGGCGATCTCCTCTGCACCCTGTATGCCAAACACCGGTATGGAGATTGCCCGCTGTGGCACACATCTTAGTGATGGTGGGCGTGAATCGCCCGCCTTTTTTCTATCCGCAACGGGCTCTTATATTTGTGACCGAGCGGCGACTGTACCTTGAGCCAGGCAAATGAAGGAATCAGAAGGACTATACAGGTGGTTCCGGTTCGTCAAGCGAACCATACTCGGACTCGTTGCGGTGACAATCGGGATCATGATCTTCGGTTATGCGATCTTCATGAGGAACGTCGATGCCCGGGGCGCCTGGAAATCGGCTGCCCGAGAGTTGAATGGTGGAATGCTTCGCTACGGCGAACGCGTGGAGCGTTATGCCAAGGCATTTCAGCGACGTCCTACTGACTACTATCGCGCATCGAGCGGCCTGCTGGTGGCGACAAACCAGAGGATGATTTTCGTCGGCATCGCGCCAAGTGATCAGCTCGAGAACGAGGATGCCCCGCAAACAGTACTGCAGTACGAATTCCCCAACGATACGCTGCTGAGGATGAGAACCGGCCGGCTCTACCTTCTGACCGCGCACGGCGTATCGGTTTCGCATTCAAGCGCGCCGAGCCAGCAGTTCGCCGCATCGCGGGGTGATGAAGCGTCGCTGGACAGCCTCATTGGCCACGTCAACCGGCGGCTCGACGCCCAGCGGGTCGAAGCCATTCGTGAACGCCGCATTCGCGCCGCGGTCGCCGCGCTGATCGACGAGCCGATCTACTATGTGGTGAAGCGAGGTGACGCAATCTCGAGCATCGCGAGCCGGTTCGACGCGACGCCCGATTTGATCAGAAAGTGGAACAACCTGCCGAACGACAGGGTTCGCATTGGCGAGAGGCTGATTGTGAAGGCAAAGGGCCCCCGTCCGCCACCGGTCGCTCCGCCAGCGGCGAAGCAGCGCAAGCAGCAGCCCCCGCGAGGCCCTGCGATTTAGGCCTGAAGCCGGTAACCGGCCTTCCAGACAGTGAGGATGTGCTTTGGTGACGAAACATCGTGCTCGAGCTTGCGCCTCAGCTCGGCGATATGGATATCGACTGTTCGAGTCATCACTTCGGCCTGGTGGCCCCAGACTTCCTTGAGCAACTCCAGGCGCGAGACCACTGCGCCACGGCGACGGACAAGAGCAAGGACCAGATCGAACTCCTTGGGTGTGAGCGCAACGTCAACGCCGCCGCGCTTCACCGACCTCGCGAGAGTGTTGATCGACACATCGCCGAATTCCTCGACCACTTTTTCGCCGTCGTTCCTGTCACCCGCGTTGGCGCGGCGGAGTATGGCCTGCACGCGCGCCAAAAGCTCGGAAAGGCTGAACGGCTTCGTCACATAGTCGTCGGCTCCCAGCCGAAACCCAAAAACCTTGTCGGCCTCCTCTCCGCGGGCCGTGAGAATCAGCACGGGTACGTTCTTCCCTTCCGACCGTAGCTTCTTGAGAATGGTGTAGCCGTCCATTCCCGGCAGCATGAGATCGAGCACAACAAGATCGGGGTTTCCCGTTCGCGCGAGGTCGAGACCGCGAAGTCCGTCTTCCGCCGATTCGACATCGTAACCTTCCGACTCGAGGCTGCGCGTCAGACCGAACGCCAGATTCGCATTGTCCTCCACGACGAGCACCTTCGTCATACGCCCACCCCCGTTGAATGTCGCTTCGAGCCACCGCTTGAGTTCTCGGCGCGCACTGTTTCGCGCGGGAACTCGACCACGAAACGCGCACCTCCACCCGCAGCGTCCTCGACCCACGCGCGTCCCTCGTGCAGCCGCACGAGTTCTCGCACAATCGAAAGGCCAATCCCGCTTCCGCCCGCCGCCGACTCGGTGTCACGCGAGAGCCGAACGTAGGGATCCCAGATCTTCTCGCGGTCGCCCCGGGGAACGCCCGGCCCCTTGTCCTCGACCGCAATTACAACACGGTTCTCGACGCCGGAAAGTGTCACATTCACGGTTTGCCCAAGCGGCCCGTACTTGACGGCATTGTCGAGCAGGTTGAGGACTATCTGGCGGAGAGCACGGGGATCGACCCGCGCAACAAGCCCCGGCTCGATCCTCGAGCGCACCTTCGCACGGCGCACTCGGGCCAGAGGCGCAAAAGCGTCAATGGCCGATTCCATCTCGCGATCCATCGCCAACGGCTCGACGATGACCGTACTGCGGCCGTGTTCCGAGCGCGCAAACGCGAGAACGTTTTCCACGAGGTAAGTCAAACGCTGCGCCTCCTCGTCGATGATGCTGAACGATCGCTCCCGCTCCTGATCTGACCTGAGCTGGCCATTGCGCAGCAGCTCGGCGAACAGGCGAATCTGAGCGAGCGGAGTGCGAAGCTCGTGCGACACTCCGGAGACGAAGTCCACGCGAAGCTGGGCAAGCTGCTGCTGTCGCCGTAGCTGTATGACGGCGGCAACGACCAAACCGACGGTCAGCGCGAAAAGGCCGACGAGCACGGGCAATCGCGAGCGAGGTAGTCCGCCGACCACAAGCTGCGACGCGATGTCCGGGCGGAGCGACACGCCCAGCCGCATGCGTCCGAAACGCTCATCGAGTGTATCGACAACGGTGAACTCGTCGGGGAACGCGCGGTTCGTCGATCGGTAGAGCTGCGCCGACATCGGAGTCCATGCCCTGACGGAGAGTACCGAATCCCGGGGAACACCGTGGAGGAGCGATGGCGGAAGCAGTGGGGTTCTCGCGAGAACCGAATCGACCAGGGGCTGGATGAACGATCGCGCATCTGTCTCGAACCCATACGTGACGAGCAGGCGGCCATCGTAGTCGCGCGACAGCACGAAGCACACTACGCGCAAGCGGCCGTCCACACTGTCCACGCTTGCCACATATGAATCGTTGCTGACAATGATCCCGAGTTGCCGCGCGGGATTTCTGTCGGCCGATCCGAATGCCTGCGTGCGAATGGGCGGTGCGTTGAAGCGCCGTGGCGAACTGAGCACGGTGTCTCGAACCCACTTGAGCACCGCCGCGGACGGTTGCTTGCCGGCGATCGTGACTGAGCTGTCTCGCCAGTCCAGCCGAAAGAAGAACCGCGTCCCCTTGAGAAACCTTGCAGGTGCAGGAGGCTGGAGCGACGCGGCCATGAACTCTTCTGGCGACGGCCACAACTCAGGTTTTGCGGGATCCACCCTGGTAAGCGGCACGATGAAAGTGGAGATCATCGCGCTCAGCAGTTCCTGGCTCGCCTGCTGATTTAGTTGCCACGCGGCAAATCGCGCGTAGTCCGTCAGCGCGCGTTTGGCCGCCGCTCTGTGGGAGCGTTGGGCGTCGAGCGCCTGCCAACCGAGAATGCCGGTGATGATGAGCGCAAATGCCAACAGCGCGACGAGCAGCACAGAGCGCGGCCGGCGCCGGGCGGTAATGCGCTGCATCATCAGCGGGCTATCTCATTCTCTAGTCGGTTCGGCGGCAAGATCACCCCAATATACGGGCGCTTGCCGAATAACCGAGCTACCTGGAGTAAGGATGCTGTAAGGGACCCTCCAGCGAATTGTCAGGTTCAAGATACCGCCACCTCACAACTGACAGCCCGAAGCTGCTCAGTTGTTGTCCCCTCCAAACCGAGGATCCTCAGGAATCTCGCCAAGCCGCTCGACGTGAATGACCCTCGTCATCGTAACTCCGCCCGCGGTGATCGTGACCAGATAGTCTCCCTCAGCCACCGTCGGCCCGGTTCGCCCGCCGCCAAACCGCCCGCCACCACCACCGCCTCCTCCACCACCACCGAACGCGGGGGGAATGCCAGCCGGCGCCTCGGCAGGACGAAGATTGATCTCACCCGGTTGCAGACCAGCACCAGCACCTCCCTGCCCACGACCGCGAGCCCCGGGACCGCCCGGCCTGCCCTGTGCCTGCATGCGCTCACGAAACACTCTCACCCCAGCAGTGTCGCCGCGCGCGCGCATCGCACTCATGGAATCGCGCATCGAGCGCATCGCAGTGGTATCCATGCCTGGAAGATTCCGCCCGGCTCCCGTGGTATCGCCGCCCGCCGCTCGCACCGAGTCCTCACGCTGACGACGGATGCGCGCAGCATTCACGCTGTCGCGAATGCCTGACGGACCGAGTGGCCGCGCAATTCCGCGGAGATCCCACATAACGCGGTGCACGCCTGCGCCGCCCGGCCCGGTGAGCCGACGCACAACATCACCCTTCACGTCCGTAATGACTATGCGGGCCGTGTCGCGCCTGGAATCACCAGCCGCGAGGCGGTACGACAAGGTCGCGCCGTACGCCGGGTTGTCGGCAACGTAAATCTTGTTGCCGTTCCACTGCTGCGTAAACTGCTGAGCATATGCGTACGCCTGCGTCGGCTGGAAGAAGTGGGCTCGCTTCGCCATCGTGCTGTCCACCATCTGCTCGAGTGGCGCGATGTCGGTAACCCAGATCGAGCGTCCGTGCGTGGCCGCAATGAGTTCTCGCTCACGCGGATGAATTTTGAGGTCGTGCACGGGCACAGTTGGTAACCCCGTCATGAATTTCTGCCACGAAGCGCCGCGATTCGTTGACACGTAGGCACCGACATCCGTACCGACGAACAAAAGGTCCCTGTTGTTGGGATCTTCGCGAATGACGTGAGCGAAGTCAGGGCCACCGGTCGGCAGATTGCCTGTGATCGACCGGAATGTCTTCCCGAAATCGTTTGAGACGAAGACGTACGGCCTGAAGTCATTCTCGCGATGGTTGTCGAACGTGACGTACACCGTTGCAGTGTCGAACGCAGATGCCTCGACGCGGCTCACATACGACCGCGGCGGCACACCGGGAAAGCGCCTGGTGAGATTCGTCCACGCTCCCCCGTCGTTGTCGGTCATCCACACGTTCCCGTCGTCGGTGCCCACCCACAGTATCCCCGGACGAACCGGCGACTCGGCGATTGTTGTGATCGTTGAGTGGGTCTCGGCGCCCGTTGCGTCGCGAGTGATTCCGCCCGTCGTTTTCGTGCTGACCCGGATGCGCATCGAGTCCGCCGTCGAGAGGTCGGGCGAAATGGGAACGAATGCGTCGCCACGATTGGTCGATTTGAGAACGCGGTTTGCGCCCATGTACACCGTGGTGGGTGCATGCGCTGAAAGGAAGAAAGGTGCCGACCAGTTGAAGCGGTAGCGCGCTGCCGAATCAGCACGGGAGCGACCGCGGATCGCCTCGAGAGCGCTCGTTGTCTGCGGTGTCGCCGGCTGCATTGTGTCGCCCCGGGCGACAATCAGCGAATCCTCGAAATTCAGGCGACCGGCATTGCCGCGCATGATCGGATATCGAGCCCCGCTGGCGAGGTCGAGTCTCGACGCGTTTCCACCCTGTGATTCGCTGTAGACAATATTCGGATTGCCGGGATCGACGGCACTGAAGAAGCCGTCTCCACCGCCGACGTTGAACCAGTTCGCATTGCTCGCGCCATCGCGACCGCGGGTTCGCGTGGGGCCGCACCACGTGCCGTTGTCCTGAAGGCCACCGCAAACGCGGTAGGGCTTGCTCATATCGTAGCTCACGCCGTAGAACTGACCGATCGCGAAGGTGTTGGGAAAGTCGTATGTCCCGCCCTTGTCCCAGGTGATCCCGATTCCGCCGTCATTGCCGATGATGAAATGCTCGGGATCAGCCGGATTGATCCACATCGCGTGCCAGTCTGTGTGAATCGACAACGCGCCGCGCCGCTCGGTTTTTCCACCGTCGTCGGAGAATCTGAACACTGACGACATCCAGTACACACGATCGGGGTTGGTGGGATCGACGCGTACCTGCGAGTAGTAGAACGGCCGGGCATCCTGCGCGTTGCGCTGCATCAGGGTCCACGTCGCTCCGCCGTCGGCCGATCGGTAGAGGCCGCTGTTTGTGCGTTGTGCCCTGCTGGTGTCGGGCTTCTCGCCTTTAGCTAGCGCCTTCTTCAAGGTGTCGGCTTCGACCATCGCGTACATAACCCTGGGATTCGAAGCTGCAATCGCGAGTCCAATCCGGCCTTTCGTCGTTGCAGGAAATCCGCCGCCCTTTACTTCAGTCCACGTTTCGCCGGCGTCGGTGCTCTTCCAGAGCCCGCTGCCCGGCCCTCCGCTCTGAAGGAAGTAGGGTCCGCGCAGCCTTTCCCAGCTCGATGCCCAGAGGACGTTTCGATCGCCCGGGTCCATCGCGAGATCGACGAACCCCGCCTTGTCGCTGATGAACTTGACAAGTTTCCAGGAAGCGCCGCCGTCAGTCGACTTGTACAATCCACGCTCGGGATTGTTTGCCCAGGTCTGACCGACGGCCGCTACGTACACGATGTTGGGGTCTCGTGGGTCGATGACGATGCGCCCGATTGCCTGCGTCTTCTCGAGTCCGACGAGTTTCCACGTCTTGCCGGCATCGACGGACTTGTAGATGCCGCCCCCCGGCGAGATGGAATTTCGCGCGTCCTCTTCACCGGTGCCGGCGTAGATGATGTCCCCGTTTGAAGGCGCGACGGCAATGTCGCCGAGGGAGATCAACCGCTCCTTGTCGAAGATGGGGAAGAACATCGTTCCGGCATTGACTGTTTTCCAGATTCCGCCCGCTGCGGTGGCGACATAGAACGTTTTGGGGTTTCGCGGATCGACTTCGATGTCGGTTACGCGACCGCCCATGTTGGCAGGGCCGATCGACCGCCAGCGAAACGCTGACAGCGCCGCTGAATCGAGAGGGGCCGACAGTTGAGCGTTGGCATTGCCGACAAGCGACAATACGGCGCCGGTTAGCAGCAAAAAGAAGCGAAAATTTTGCATTGGGCAGGATGTGGGGTTTTTTGATCGAACCAATGATGATGCTGATACGAGCTTCAGGCTGAAAGCGTTGAAAGACAAAAAACTTGATCGCGGATTTCGCGGATTAAGGACGGGAGGAACGTGTCGGGACAGGCCAGAACATTCATAATTTCTTCTTTCCGTGATTGCCCGATCCGTCCCTGATCCGCTCAATCCGCCTGATCCGCGACCCTTACATCATTGACCTCGCCGAAGCCGACGCGCGTCAAGTACCGGGTCCATTTCAAACTTCGTCCCAGATGCGGCGGTGTGCTGTCTCCGGTAAAGTGATCGATCCGATGACAAACGTCATCAGCGCGACAACGATTGGATAGGCAAGGCCGGCATAGATGTTCCCCGTCCGGGCGACAAGCGCAGTCGCGATCAGCGGCAAGAAACCGCCAAACCAGCCGTTGCCAAAATGATACGGCAGCGACATCGAGGTATACCGGACCCGCGCCGGAAACGATTCCACCAGAAATGATGCTACAGGACCCGTGATCATCGCGGCGAAAACAATCATGATCACAATGATCCCCACCAGTGCCGGCGCGTTAAGCGGTGACGAGAATGCCGTCATTGCGCGGTACAATGCAAGGTACGAGACCGCCGAAAGAAGATTCCCCGCCATCATGATGCGCTTTCGACCGAACCGGTCGCTCAGTCGCCCGAAAAGCACGAACGCGGGAGTTCCTATGACGACAGCAACAGCTACGATTGAGTAAGCTGTGTGCGCTGGCACTTTGAGAACGGTCTGCAGAAAAAAGAGAGCGTAAAAGTGCGACGTATAGTAGGTAACAGCCTGGCCCGCAGTCACGCCGAAGAGCACCCCCAACACGACCTTCCACTTTGGCCAGGTATCGAAGCTCTCCTTGATAGGCGAAGCAGATGCCCCGCCCCCGGCCTTGAGTTTGGCATACAGGGGCGACTCGCCGAGTTGCATTCGTATATAGAACGACACCCCGACCAGTAGAAGCGACAACAGGAACGGAATCCTCCATCCCCACCTCGCAAATTCCGCGGTGCCGAGCAGTTGCGTCGTGATCAGGATGACGACCAGGGAGGTGAACAGGCCGAGGCTGGCGGTGGTCTGAATGAAGCTGGTGTAGAAGCCGCGCCGGGAGTCGGGCACGTGCTCCGCCACATACACCGCGGCGCCACCGTACTCACCACCGAGGGCCAGGCCCTGCAGCATCCGCAGAAATACGAGGATGATTGGGGCGGCAATGCCGATTTTCGCATAACCGGGAAGAAACCCTATCGCGGCCGTCGATCCGCCCATCAGGAGCAGTGTCGTGAGGAACGCGAACTTGCGGCCGACAAGGTCGCCCAGCCTGCCGAAAAAGAGCGCACCGAACGGACGCACTGCGAAGCCGACCGCGAACGTGGCGAGCGTCTTGAGGAAATTCGCCGTCGGGCTGCCGGCCGGATAGAACTGCGTGGACAGAATGGTCGCGAGGGTGCCGAATATGAAGAAGTCATACCACTCGATCATCGTCCCCGCGGTAGACGCGGCAATCACCCGCCACACTCCTGGCGGCGCCTTCTCGAGTTTGGTAGGGCTGGTCATGGTGCATATCTTGGAGACGACCACGACTCGGGACAACTATTGGCTTCGAAACTGTCCATCGATCTCAATGCCGACATCGGCGAGCACGACGGTGAGGGATACGGCCGTGACACTGCGCTCCTCGACGTCGTATCGTCGGCCAGCATCGCCTGCGGGGCGCACGCGGGGTCGGCAAATGTAATGCGTCGCACGATTGCCGCTGCGCTCGAGCGCGACGTCAGCATCGGAGCGCATCCGGGATATCCCGATCGCGAGGGATTCGGACGGCGCGAGCTCGATCTGAGTGTGGCGGACATTGTCACTTCCCTGTTGCGACAACTTGAGCTGATGGTCGACTGTTGTTCCGCGGAAGGCGCGACGCTGCGCTACGTCAAGCCTCATGGCGCACTGTACAACAGGGTTGCGACAGACAATGAACTTGCCAGGGTTGTAGCCGCGTGTGTGAAGGAGTTTGACTCGACCCTTGTCGTGCTGGCGCTTTCGGGCGGCGCGCTGGAGAATCAGGCCACGGCACTCGGTCTGCCCGTCGCACGCGAAGCGTTCATCGACCGTGCCTACATGCCGGACGGCACCCTCGTTCCCAGGTCGCGCGACGACGCGGTGATCCGGGACGCAGGTCTCGCCGCCGATCGCGCGGTAGATGTTGCTCTTAACAGGAGAGTGATCACGGTCGACGGCTCGAGTGTGAAAGTCGAGGCTCAGTCACTTTGCGTACATGGTGATAGCCTCAACGCACTCGATGCAGTGAGCGAAGCAAGGCGTCGGCTCGAAGCAGCGGGATTCACCATTGAGCCGTTCGCGCGATGATGGTTCCCCTCGTAACGCCGCTTGGTGACGGCGCTCTCACCCTCACATTCGGGAATGGCATCAGCGAGGAGTTGAGTGAAGCTGTTGTAATGCGGGCACGCGCCATTGGGGATGCCGCCATCGTTGGAGTGACCGACGTGGTGCCTTCGTACGCCACGGTCACGATCTTCTACGACGCTGCAACGATCGGCTATGACGACATTCGGAGACGTGTGCTGGACGTGGTCGGGGACGGCGGCGACTTCGAGCCTTCCTCCGCCCAGGTGGAACGAAGAATTCATCGCATCGCTGTCGTGTACGATGGAGAGGATCTGGCCGAAGTGGCCAAGCGCACGGGGCTATCGACAGCTGGAGTGATCTCCCTGCACAGCGAAATGGAGTACCGGGTCTTCGTCACCGGATTTGTACCGGGATTCGCTTATCTCGGTGTGCTCGACGAGCGCCTGTCCCTCCCACGTCGCGAGGCACCTCGCAAACGGGTACCGGCCGGGTCGGTGGCGATCGCGGAGCGACAGACCGGTGTGTACCCCGCGTCCACACCGGGAGGATGGCACTTGATCGGTACAACTACGGAGAGAATGTTCGACCCGCGAAGGAGTCGGCCGGCGTTGCTGTGCGTCGGCGATCTGGTGAGGTTCGACCCGCTGTGAAACTCGGCAGCGCGTTGATTCGAATCATCAAGGCTCCAGCGTACGCGACCGTGCAGGACGCAGGACGGCGAGGCTTTCTCTCGAGCGGAGTTCCGCGCGCCGGGGCAATGGATCAGGACGCTCTGACCGTCCTCAACTCGATGCTCGGCAACGAATCCGGCGCCGCCGGAATAGAGTGGGCACTCACAGGCGGACAACTGGAGTTTGATGGCAATGCGACATTCGCCATCGGAGGCGCGGATGCGGTCGTGAATCTCAGCGGTACAAGGGTAGAGCCCTATCGAGCGTATCATGCGTCTGCTGGACAGACCCTGACGACAGAATCGCTAACTGCTGGAAGATTTCTTTATGTCTGCTTTGCCGGCGGTGTCGATTGCGAGCGGGTTATGAACAGCATGAGTACCTACGTGCCAGGCGGCTTCGGCGGCATGGAAGGACGCCGCATAGCGACGGGTGATGCGCTCAGTGTCGGTGACGTAAAACGGCGTGTGCGTGCCCAGGTCAGCGATCCGCTTCCCGATGATCTGCGTCCTTCCATGGGTTCTGGAATCATCCGGTATGTGCCGCGTGATTCATCGCACGCATTCAGTGGATCTTTCGTTGTTTCAGCGGCGTCGGACCGAACCGGGTATCGGCTCCAGGGCGCAGTTGAAATCGAAGGTGCGTCGGTGACATCCGAGGCCGTCTGTCCCGGAACAATTCAGTTGCCGCCGGGAGGCGAGCTGATCGTCCTGATGGCCGATGCACCGACGATCGGCGGTTATCGGATAGTGGGCGGAGTGATAAGCGCGGACCTGGGAAGATTGTCCCAGACGCTCCCGGGAGAAACGGTGCAACTGAAACCGGTTTCAGTTCAGGAAGCGCAGCGCGAGATAGCGGCTCGTAGAGAAACCCTCGAGCGGATCAGAGAGTGGGCTCTCACCTGACCTGAAGCAGAGCCACACTCGGTCCCGAAACCACGAGGCTCAGGGAATGAGCTGCTGCATGATCGACACAATCACGTCGGCGATATAGTCGCGGACAACTTCCGAGTAGTGAAGATCATCGTTCGTCGGATGCACCGCCCCTTGGTACCCGGGCAAACTCGGCGACGTCCTCCAAGTCAGGCCGTCGTCATTCGACACGAAGCCTGAGATGTCGATGAGGCGAATTCCCTTGGCCTGGGCGAGGGCGCGGATCTTCGCATTGAGATCCGGAATCCTTGCGCTCTCGGCACCGGGGCGCCGCGGCGGAAGCGTAGTGATCATGAGACGATTGGCAGGCAAGCCGCGCTGAATCCACTCGTCGATCATGATCTCGAGATTGTTGCGGATCGCGGTGGTCGATATGCCTTCGACGATGTCGTTGGTGCCCATCGAGATGTAGCCGAAGTCCGACGTGCGTGGCTTGAAGGCCTGCACGCGCAGGACAGCACCGTTCGGAAAGAAATCGTTGACCGGCTCGCCACCGCTCCACGGATAAGCATCGCCAAGCACCTCGCCGCGATATCTCGTTACCCCGCCAACCTGTTGCAGCGCGTGCGGAGCGAAAAGAATGCTCCTTCCCGAACCCGTTGATGTGCCCGTGATACCATGATTGACCGCCCTGATCGTCTTCGTGCGATTGGCGCGCCATCTCGCCTCGATCTTGCCAGCGAGCTGCAGCGCGCTGTTGGGCGCGTTGGGCCCGAGTCGAATCGCGGGATTGGTACTCGACACGTACGACCCCACCTTCGGCGACGGATCGATGCCCAGAAATCCGAGATCGGTATTCGAATCTCCAAACGTCACGATCTGTACTTCGGCAGTTCCGAGAGCGACAAAGATGAGAGGGTCACCCGTCAATCCGGGAACCGACGCGAAGAGCGAGTTACCGCCGATGCCGAGTACCCAGCTTCCGAGCGTCGCTACTCCCGACGCGTTCGTAACTGCACTGGCGCCAGTGATCGTACCAGCACCGCTACGAATGCTGAATGTCACGGTGACGTTGGCAACTCCGAAGCCCTCGGCGTCGATGACCTTCACCGAAGGCGCAATCGGCACCGGCTGGCCAGCGAGCGCATTCTGGTTGTCTCCTCCGTTGATCGACATCCTCGATGCCGGCGCAGTCGCTGCCGTCGCATTGAAGACCACTGGACTGCCGGACAGTGTCCCGGCCGTAGCTGTGAGAGAATTGGGGCCATTTGCCGGACCAAGGTTCCAACTTCCCACGGTTGCGATTCCGTCGGCGTTGGTCGTCGCAGCTTCACCAGTGATGCTTCCGCCACCGGCGGTCACGGCGAATGTCACCGACACTCCCGGCACGGGTATGCCCGCCGGATCGGTGACAATTACTGAAGGCCGTGTGTTCACGGCAAAGCCAGGCCGGGTTGTTTGATTATTCCCTGCGAAGCCTGCGACGTTGCTCGGTACTGGAGCCACTGCGGTCGCATTGAATGTGACCGGACTTCCTGTGAGTCCGGTCGCACTTGCGAGTAGTGATTGCGGACCGGGTGTTGGCCCGAGTCTCCAGTCCCCCACCGTTGCGACTCCCGACGCATCGGTTACGACCGCGGCGCCGATCACCGTTCCACTGCCGCCCGGCGCGCTGAACGTCACCGCGAATCCAGCTACGAAATTGCCATTGGCATCGGTGACTTTCACCGATGGCGGCGTAGCGACGAGTCCGCCTGCCGTAGCCGTCTGGTTGTTGCCCGCGACAGCCGCGATATTCGCGGGGGGGCCCGCACCGGCCGCGGCCTGAAAGGTGAACGATGCTCCGGCGATCGCTGGCGTACTCGCGGTAAGCGAATTCGGACCAGCCGCCGTGCCGAGAGTCCAGCTCCCCACGGCGGCGATGCCCGCCGCATTCGTTGTCGCGGCTCCGCCGGTAACGGTTCCTCCGCCGGCTGCGACCACAAAGTTCACTGCAACACCTGAAATCGGATTGTCTCCCGCGTCTGTCACCAGCACAGACGGAGGCGTCGGTACCAAAGAGCCGGCGGCAACCGACTGATTGTTGCCCGCGAATGGAATGAACTTGGCCGGCGGTCCCGGCACGACCGTGATTACCGCCGTCCCTGATTTCGATTCCGACGTTGCGGTAATCGTAACCGTGCCAAGTTTTTTGGAAGTGGCGAGGCCGGTTCCGTCGATCGATAGAATCGTTGGATCGGTGCTGCTCCAGACAACCGGACGCGTGAGCGTGTTGCCTTCGCTGTCCCGTATGGCCGCGGTAAGCTGCCGCGTGGTGATCACGGGCATCGGCGTAAGCGCGCCGCCGATGGTCACAGTCTCTACTCTCGACTGCATCAACACGCCGTAAATGCCTAAGCGGTTCACGCTTCCCGATACTGTCTTCGCGGTGAGATTCACCGTGCTGCCGACGACTACCCGCCAGGTCGAGCCAACGACTTCCCACAATTGAAGACCGCTTTCGGGGGTGTCGGAGGCGACGTTCGACGGATTGTATTTGATAGTGATCGTGACCGGCTGCGCGAATGTCTGACCTGCTGGGCCAAATCCGAAGGCAGTACCCGGCATCAGCCGCGGATTTGCAGGCGCGCCCGCCGCCGGCTCGACAGTGAAGTTCGTAGTCTGAGTGACGGCACCCGCGGAGACAGCAACGTTCACACTGCCACCTTGGGCGGAGAACGTTGTTCCGGCCGAACTCACAACCGCGCCATCCTTGACCTTTACGTCGACACTCGCGGGTTTACCCTCGACCGAGGCCGTGATGGTCGCGGTGCCGATCGCAACGCCGCTGACGAGGCCGGCCGCTACCGTGACCCTGGTAGAATCAGAGCTGGACCAGGTGGTGATTCGATCGGTGAGTGTGTTTCCCTTTGCGTCCTTCGCAACAACTGCCAGCAACTGAGTTCCACCGGCCACAAGTTCCACAGCCTGCACAACCTGGATCGTTACGGTCGCCACCGGGGCCGGGGGCGCTGTTCCTTCGCCGCAAGCCCAGCCAAAGGCAAGCAGCGCGGCGCCCAGGCGTGCCAAGCCGCGCCCCCGCTTCCTGCTCGAGGGGCGCTTACAGTCGATCACAGACCGCGAACCGACGGCTCCGTACTGAGGCAGGAAGTCGTTAAAGGATTTGGACAAATGCTGGGGGGCGAAAGCGCGGAATTACGCGTATAGCGAGTTACCCCGAAGTCCAGAGCGATGTTCAGATGGCTTCCGGGCCGGGACAGCTACCCATTCTAATGATTGGAGGGACGCCGAACAACTTTAGCGTCGCTCCAGTGTCGCCACTGGGGGGTCCAGATAGATCGGGATCCTTCATTGCGAGGCTAGTCTGCGCGATGTATTTCTTCCGTTCTCTGCACTCAACACTCTCTACGTCCTCGGAGTTTACATGCTGCGGGATTTCAGAAACTTTTTGCTGAAGGACAACTTCATCGCCCTCGCCATCGCCGTCGTCCTCGGCGGGGCGATCGGCAAGGTCGTCCAGGCGATCGTCGATGACTTCATCATGCCGATAGTCGCCGCATCCACCCCATCGGGCGACTGGCAGAAGGCAACGTTCGACGTTGGCCCGGTAAAATTCGGCGTCGGCGACTTTGGGAGTGTCCTGCTCAACTTCCTGATCATCGCCTTCGTGGTGTGGCGCATCGCGAAGTTGCTCGAGAAGCCGGCACCTCCGGTGATCGCCTCACGACAGTGCCAGCACTGCCGGATGGACATCGACACGGCAGCCACGCGGTGTCCCCACTGCACCAGCCAGTTGTGACCGGAATCTCCGGCCGAGTTCTGGTACTCGCGCTTTCGGCCGGAGCTTGTGGTGCGGCTGCACCCGACGATGCCCCGTGGCAAGGAGAAACGAAATTCGCGGGCGCAACCGTCGAATGCAGAATCAGTAGAATCGCCGACGGCGACAGCGTTGCGTGTGGAAGCGCAGGCCGCGTCCGACTGCTGCTCATCGATGCGCCTGAGCTTTCACAAGGCGTACCGGGCAAGGATGCACAGCGAGCTCTCGCCAACCTGATGCCGGTTGGAACGCGAGTCAGGATAGAAACCGACGTCCGCCAGCGTGACTCCTACCAGCGCATCCTCGGCTACGTGTACCTCGAGGACGGCCGAATGGTGAACGAAGAGATGGCCAGGACGGGATATGCGACTGCGCTTGTCTATCCGCCAAACGTCCGGCATGTGGAGCGGATTCGGGCCGCGGTGAAGGAAGCCCAGACTGCGAAGCGAGGGCTGTGGGCCACAAGCTTTTTCGATTGTTCGCCCCGCGACTACAGAGCTGGCAGGTGTGGCGGGGGAGTACCGCGCAATTCGCGCCGAAGAGGATCCTAGTCGGCGATAAGCTGACGGAGCCCTGCCCACTCGACGTTGCCGCCGCTCAGCACCGCGACCGTGGTGCCTGACGGCCTGACCGCCCCGGTCATCAGCGCAGCGACCGTGATCGCCCCGCTCGGCTCGACCACAATTTTCAATCTGTCCAGCAGGTGCCGCATCGCCAATGGCAACGGCTCGTCGTCAATCAGGACGACGTCATCGACATACGCCTGATGGTGCAGAAACGGTCTACCCCCTATCTCTGTCGCCTGCAGCCCGTCGGCGAGCCCGCCAGTCGATGTCAGGCGTACGGGTGCGCCCTTCTCGCGGGCGCGGTACAACTTTGGCGCGCTCACTGGTTCGACACCGATTATTTTCACGCCGGGCACCAGAAGCTTCATCGCAGTTGCGACTCCGGCGCTCAATCCGCCGCCGCCCACGGGTACCAGCACGTTCTTCACATCGGGCATGTCTTCCGCGATCTCGAGCCCGACGGTACCCTGCCCTGCAATTATCGTCGGATCGTCGTACGGATGGACAAGCGTCATTCCTTCGGCATCGCATATCTCGCGGGCCTTGTCCGCGCGCTCCTGCGTGGTTGTTCCGGCGAGGACTATTTGCGCACCCAGCCGCTCGGCGCCTGCTCGCTTGGCGTTCGAGACGTTCGTCGGCATGACAACGGTTACAGGAATGCCGAACAATCGCCCCGCCATTGCAACCCCCTGCCCATGGTTGCCTGATGACGGCGCGACAACGCCGCGCGCACGCACGTCGGCCGGGAGCGAGTGGAGAAAGTTGTATGCTCCCCTGAATTTGAAGGCTCCGGCTCGCTGCAGACATTCGGGTTTGTACCAGATTGCGGATCCGATTCGTTCACTGAGCAGGTCGTCGTAAAGCAGCGGTGTTCGTATCGCGACCGGGGCGAGAACTTCCGCCGCGCGTTTGAGATCAAGGAGAGTGATGAGCGCAGTGTCATTGGTCGAGCTTGTCATCAATCTCCTGGGTTGCGTAAACTACCTGCGACAATTGTGGCACCAGCCGCGGCTTTTTTCCACGGGTGCCGCGCTGTCACGGGACGCCGCGCGTTCTGAAGAGGTTGCGTTTTTTGGAACGCGGATCAGGCGGATCGGGCGGATGCGGTACGGTTACTCCGTGAATCGTTCTCAGAATCCTGTGCATGATTGGTTTCCGATAATTTCAGGGTCGCTCGTCGGGTTCTGTTCCTGATCCGCTCTATCCGCCGAATCCGCGATCCCCACTCATAGGAGTCAGAGGATCGTTGGGACGGCTTGACACTTTTCCCCGATTCGGGTAAGCATCCCCCATGACCCATACCAAATCACCAGAGACATCCGCCGCTACGCGCTCGAGCCGGGGCGGCCCCGTGTCCCAGTTCATCCGCCACAATTATCGCCACTTCAACGCGGCGACGCTCGTCGACGCCGCGGATGCGTATAGCGCGCACCTCGATAGTGGCGGCAAGATGATGGTGACGCTTGCCGGCGCAATGTCTACCGCGGAGTTGGGGATCTCGCTCGCCGAGATGATCAGGCAGGGCAAGGTTCAGGCAATAACCTGCACCGGTGCGAACCTCGAGGAAGACATCTTCAACCTCGTGGCGCACGATCATTACGAGCGGGTGCCCAATTATCGCGACCTCACTCCGCAGGATGAACAGAATCTCCTCGATCGCCACATGAACCGCGTCACCGATACCTGTATTCCCGAAATGGAAGCCATGCGTCGCATCGAGAAAGCCGTTTTGGACGAGTGGGTAGCGGCTGACAAGCGGGGGGAGAAGTTTTTTCCGCACGAGTTCATGTATCGCATTCTGCGCAACGGCTCGCTCGAAGGCAGCTATCAGATCGATCCCAAGAATTCCTGGATAATCGCTGCGGCCGAAAAAAACCTTCCGATGTTCGTTCCGGGCTGGGAGGACTCTACCCTTGGGAACATGTACGCCGGGCACTGCATCTCGGGCGACGTGAAGAATGTTCACACAGTGCGCACCGGCATCGAGTACATGATGGTCCTCGCTGAGTGGTACACCAACACATCGCACGATGGCACAATCGGTTTCTTCCAGATTGGCGGCGGCATTGCGGGCGATTTTCCCATCTGCGTTGTGCCCATGCTTCACCAGGACCTGCGGCGGCCCGAAGTTCCAGTGTGGGGCTACTTCTGCCAGATCTCCGACTCGACCACGAGTTACGGGTCATACTCGGGTGCTGTGCCCAACGAAAAGATCACGTGGGGGAAGCTTGGCGTTGACACCCCGAAGTTTGTGATCGAGAGCGACGCCAGCATTGTTGCGCCGTTGATGTTTGCGCTCATCCTCGCCCAGTAACAAAACGCCGGCCCATCGGGCCGGCGTTTAACGTTTTCTATACAACCCTGGTCCTAGAAGGCTGAGGAGCTCCACCGCACAACGTCAGCGTTGACGCGAATGATCCTTCCACCCGATGGCGTGGCTTCGACAACCACGTTGCCAGTTGCATTGTCCAGCGTTCTCAGCTTGTCGCCGCCGAAAGCAGATGGCCGGAATACAATTTGCGCGCGCATTGCCGGAGTATCGTCGAGGACTTCGAGGCTTGGCGTGTAGGTGCCCACCGCGAGCGGCTTGCCGAGATTGTTGCCTGAGAACAGAACTATCAGGTCGCCGTCGCCGCCGGTAGTTGCGACCCAGCAACCGAAGCCGTGATAACTCTTGTCGGCAACCGTTCCGATGAACTTCGCCGGGACGTCGCCGCGGATCTGACCCTTCGACTGGTAGCTGGTGTTCAGGACGTTCACCGCGCAGTCGTTGCTTTCAGTGACTGTTGCGGTGAGCCGGACCGTCGGCTGTGCTTCGGGAGTTGTCACCTTTTCGGCGCATGCGGTTGAGCCAAGGATGGCGACCGAGACGGCAAGAAGCTGGAGTTTCATCAGGTTCCAAATGAAGGTGGACGATATCAGGAACTGTCCAGGATTGTACCCGTCGGCGTTTGGACACTGCCGGACAGATTCTCCCCTTACAAAGGACGTTCAATGCAACAGAACGTCACAGGCGGCAAGCACCTGTCATACGCGGTCTCCGCCGATTGGTTCCCACGCCCGTTGCTGTCTCCCGGGCTTGCCCACACATGTTCTGTCTGGCAAATTGCGACCTGCGGGTGTCGACCAGCGCCGCAAATCGATTCGAGAATGCAAATCCTGGCGCTACTGGCGGCGCCGCAACCTTCGGCTCAGCACGTATGTCGCACTCGCTTCCAAGTGTCGAAGCCTCACGCCGTCCGTTGCTAAGAGCCTGCACCACGCGTTTCACACCGCGCTGTGCTCAGTACGCGCCCCGAATCCCGCCCAACGCACAGGCTCCGGTATGACGAAGACTCCGGCTTCGACAACCGGGGATTTGGCGCGTCACCTGCTTGCGCGCGAAGCGCTCATTTCGGACGACCCGGCGGCGACCGGCGCGGCGATGCAGCAAGCATGCATTCGCTTGTCGGAGAATCTACGCCGTTCCGTCGGCGACGACGGACATGCCGCACTGCTCGGGCGAGCGTTCGCACGCACACAAGGCGTGCATCCCGCGTTGATGGACCTCCGAGCCGAAAGCGGCGACGACATTTACCTGGACGGGGTGGTTGCCAGCGTCCAGGCTCACGGTGTGCCGACCGTTGCCGCAGCACTCGAATCACTTTTTGCCACGCTCATCGACGTCTTGAGCGACCTCATTGGAGCTGACATGGTATTGAATCTCCTCGATCACGATGGCTCACCGAATCAAGCTCCTCGCGGCAGGCAAGTACAATGACGGCCTCCGCGTCTCATGCCATCCGAAACATCGCCACTGGAATACCAGGGCTCGACACCGTGCTGGGGGGCGGGCTTTGTGAGTATTCGTTCAATCTGATCGCTGGCGCTCCTGGAGTCGGAAAGACGACGCTCGTCCAGCAACTCATGTTCTCGAATGCGACGCCCGATCGCCCGGCACTGTACTTCACCGTGCTCGGTGAGCCCACGCTCAAGATGATCCGGTATCAGCGCCAGTTCCGATTCTTCGACCCGGGGCGTGTTCCCGCCTCTGTGCGTTTCGTCAATGTCACCGCGGAGGCCGCAGGTGGAGACTTCGACGCGGTGCTGCAGCGTATCACGGCCGAAGTAGCGCAGACGACGCCCGCCTTCGTCGCGATCGACTCGTTTCGAACAATCGTCCGCGACCATCGCTCGCTGGAATCGGGATCAAATAGCGTAGTTCCGCTCGCCCGTTTTGTTCAGCGCCTCGCGCAGCAATTGACAAGCTGGGAAATCACTTCGTTTCTGATCGGCGAGTACTCCGAGACCGAGCGGCAGCATCCGGTGTTCACGGTGGCCGATTCCATCCTCTGGTTGTCGGAGGACGTGGACCGAAACTCAGCCGCGCGCAAGCTACGAGTGGTCAAGATCCGCGGGCGCAGCCAGATGCCGGGCTTGCATACGGTTCGGATCACCGACGCCGGCATGCAGGTGTTTCCGCGAATTCCCGAGCAGCAACGCCAACAGCCCGTACGCGTCAACAGGCGCCTCGCTACGGGAGTGCCGGGGCTCGACGAAATGACCGGAGGCGGCATTCCCGCCGGGGACGTCGTCCTTCTCACCGGCCCGGCAGGAACCGGCAAGACAACGTTCGCTACGCAGTTCATTGCACAGGGGCTCAGCGAGGGTGAGTCGTGCGTTGTCGCTGTATTCGAGGAGTATCCCGAGGCTTACCTGTCCCGGGCAAAGAACCTTTCGGTCGATCTCACGGAGATGATCGCCATCGGCCGACTTGCTGTCACCTACCTTCGGCCCCTCGATTTGTCGGTAGACGAGATGTTGGCCGAGATCAGCGGCGAGGTTACGCGGCTGGGGGCGACTCGTGTGGTAATCGACTCGCTCTCGGGCTTCGAGGTCGCGCTGGCACCGACGTACAGGGAAGACTTTCGCGAATCGCTCTACCGCCTCGTTGGGGCACTTACGGCGATCGGTGTGACCCTCGTCATGACCGCCGAAGTAATCGACGTGTTTCCCGATTTCCGATTTACGTCAGAACGAGTGTCATTCATCACCGACGACATCATCGTGCAGCGCTATGTGGAGATCGACGGTCATTTGAAAAAGGTTCTGGCCGTGATCAAGATGCGAGGCAGCGAGCATGCAACGGATTTCAGGCTCTATGACCTGACACCCGAGGGCGCGGTGATAGGTGAATCGCTTACTGGGTACCATGGAATTACGACGGGTGTCCCTGAGTTCATCGGCATTGACCCGGCAACTGCTTCCGACGGGTGACGCAGTGAGCGGACTACGCGAGAGCGTAGACGTATCGGTTCTGGCGTCGTTGGCGGGGCACCTTGCAGTTTCTCCGGTCGCATTTGCCGTTACCGAAGGGCCGGCTCATGTGCTTCGGTATGCGAACGCTGCATTCCGTCTACTCCAGTCGGAGGGTGAGCTAACCATTGGTCAGGGCGCGCCAAGCGGCGATCAGGCAACCATCGACCTGACGCCCTTGCTCGACCGTGTGCTTCGCGATGCCGAGCCGGTTCGTAACGAAGTGCTCGCCAGCCATGGAGGAATCGCCGAGGCGCGGTGGAGCTGCACGGTGTGGCCAATTGCGGCGGGTGTTACGGCTCCGCAGGGTCTCGTGCTGGAGGTGCGCGCTGCCGCGTACATCGAGGGGGCGCTCACTCGCCAGCGCGTCATCGCCGAGCGACTGTTGCTCTCTGCGCTGCGTGAGCAGGATACTGCTCGCGACGCAGTCGCAGCGAGCGAGCGAGCCGCATATCTGGCCTCTTCGAGCCGGGATCTGGCCATGTCGCTCGATCTGGAAGCGACACGCGAGATCGTTCGGCGGCGCGCTCTTCCACGCGACGGAGCGTGGTGCATAGTAGACATCGTCGAGTCGAACGGAGCGATGCACCGCCTCGCCGTCGTGCACCCCGATCCCGCAATGCAGGCAATTGCAACTTCGCTCACAGACGATTGGCAACCGCGGACGGATGATCCAATCGGGGCACCGAGCGTGGCGAAGCCGGGCGGTGGGAAACCGACGGTGATCACATACGACTCGGGTGACGCGCTCATCGCCGCGGCGCATGGGCCCGAGAATCTTGAGATACTGCGCAAGATTGGATTCGGCGCCCTGGTGGTCGTCCCGCTAGTGGTCCGGTCAGCGGTGCTGGGCGCAATTACCTTTGTCTCCCGCGAGGGTGACCCTCCCTTCTCCCAGGACGAGATTACACTCGCTTCGGACCTTGCCGACCGCTGCGCGATGGCGCTCGACAACGCGCGGCTGTACAGCGAAGCCGACACGCTGCGAGCGGCAGCAGAGGTAGCGAATCGTGTAAAGTCCGATTTCCTGGCCAACATGAGCCACGAGTTGCGAACTCCACTCAACCTTATCGGCGGCTATGCAGAGCTGATTGAAATGGGGCTCCGTGGCCCCGTTACATCGGAGCAGCGCACGGACCTGATGCGCATCAAGTCCAGTCAGCAGCACCTGCTGACGCTGATCACGGAGGTGCTCAATTTCGTGCGCACTGAAAGCGGGCGCGTGGAATACCGATTCAGCGAGGTGCCAGTGCGGGCCGCACTGACAGATATCGCCGTAATGCTGGATGCCGCCATCAAGGACAAAGGGCTTGCGCTCGAGCGACTGCCGACCGAGACAGACGCGGTGGTATGGGCTGATCCCGGTCGCGTTCGCCAGATTCTCATGAATCTCGTGATGAATGCGGTGAAGTACACGCCGGCCGGCGGCGGCAACATCACGCTCGGCGCAACGGCATTGCGTGACACTGTGATCATTCAGGTGACCGACCCCGGCCCAGGCATTCCGCAGGAAAAGCTGGAGGAAATCTTCGAACCGTTCGTGCAGCTCGCGACCGGGCTGACCAACCGGCAGGGCGGAGTTGGCCTGGGTCTCGCGATCAGTCGTGATTTGGCGCGTGCGATGAACGGTGATCTCACGGTGGAGAGCACGGTCGGCGTGGGTTCCCGGTTTACTCTCGTGTTGAGACGTGCGCCACAGGATCACAACCCGGGATAGGCACGCGTTTTGGTGAGGAACCCTGCAGCGAGATCAGCGCTGGAAGCAGTCGGTGGGGTTCTTGCTGGCGACCACTCCGAGGGTAAACAAATCTCCCACCCCGCAGTACAATACGACCAGGGATAGACTGAGCAGAGTATTCGCGACAAATTGCTCTTCGCCCACCGCCAGGTCTACCACCAGCAAGCGATTGAGTGGCGTGGTTCTGGGATCGACATTGCACGTGGGAAGATCAGCATTCCCTGATCCGGATCCGGCGAAGCCGCAGACGAGCATCGAGACAGGCTTGGAGCAGTTGTTCCGGATGAAGAGCCCCCGCGTTTGTTGGACGTGATTCTGAAGAACAATCGAACTGGTGGGGCAGTAGGTTCCGGTGAAGACCCCGTTCGCCGGGAAGTAGCCGGGCGTGTATCCGGTGGAGTTCGTTGGCGTGCCCGTTCGTCCGCCACTCCAGGTGGCGGTAATAATGCCGGATTCATACGTCTTGAATCCGACCGGCTCTGTTGGCAAAACGCCGGGGCATGCTGTCATGATCAGGACCGACAGCACCGAGAACGCGCCGCGCACCGATTGTTTAAGTGTCATGATGGACACAACCGTAGGCGCCAATTGCCGGAATCGCAACGATTATTAACGGGTCGCCATAGGGCCCAGCAGCGTAAGTCGCTACGTTGGCGGAGTTTGCCAGTTCATTGGCTGCGGGGCAAGCGAACCGTGAAAGTCGTGCCGCGCTCTTCGGAGGACTCCACTTCAATTCTCCCTTTATGCGCGTTCACGATTCTTTCGGCGATGTAAAGCCCTAGCCCCAGGCTCCCCGAAGGTCCGCTGCCGGCGTCCTTTCCATCACTGCCCTTCATCGGGTTGAAAATCCCGCTGATGCGGTCCGGCGGAATCGGAGGGCCGCTATTATGGATCGAAACGGACACCTCCCTACCGTCACCCTCAATCTCGATCCTGACGACTGTCCCCTTAGCTCCATGCTCGATCGCGTTGTTGATCAAATTGGTCAATGCCTGAGTCATTCGCGCGCAGTCCCACTCACCCCGCTCGGCGCCGCGGGCGTTGACCTCGAGCGTTTCCAGCGGGTGCGCCGCCCCAATCTCGCCGACCACATCATGCACGACTTTCTCCATGCTCATGTCGGCACGCACAATCGGGATTCCTCCGCCTAGACGGCTCCGCGTGAAATCCAGAAGGTCGCCGATCAGGCGTACCATACGGGTGGAGCTTTTGGCTATTCGCGACGTGAGCGTCAGGTTGGGCTCCTTTAGCTCCCCCATTTCGAGCATGAACTCGGACGACATGAGAATCGCCGCGAGGGGCGTTCGGA
This sequence comes from Gemmatimonadaceae bacterium, assembly GCA_046593165.1. Lineage (GTDB taxonomy): Bacteria > Gemmatimonadota > Gemmatimonadetes > Gemmatimonadales > Gemmatimonadaceae > UBA4720. Next base: position 6,129 of record JBKJRW010000046.1, on the reverse strand, counting down.
GATCATGCCCAAGGATCCCAAGGAACATTTCTTTCGAATGATCCAGCTCCTGCGTGTACCGAGTGACTGATTCGGCGAGCGACTGGTCGATGGCTTCGTTGAATCGCGTAAGATCCTCGACGTCGCCGGGCCCAATTTCTCCGTGCTCCTTCGTCCACAGGCGAATGACGCTCGCGCGAAGGGCGCGATACTCGGATACCATCTGCTCGACTGTAAATCCGCTTTCAGCCCGATCTGCTCCATGGCCTTCGGCAGCGGTCGTGGTGTTGTCATCCGACGGAGCATTCCCCTTCGACTTCTCCGCCTGCTCCCGGCTCGCCTGCGGTGTATTCAGGTCATCGGCGATCACCGTCAGCATTTCGCTGGCGTGATCCCGAAGCGCAGAGATGTCCATTCCGCCGCTGGCGGGCGCGCAGGTGCGCGCGAATGCCTCCCACTCCTGCAGGATCGGCTCGCGGTTCGCCACGATGAAATCGGATAGTCGCATCAGCCTCCGGTTCGAATAAAAAGCCTCGGCGGTTCATTAATTGCATTTTCGCGGCCACCGGGCCTCGATTTTTGGAAGAGCGCGTTGGGATTTGCAGCGTTGTGGCCCGATCAGCGCATAGTTGTTTTTGATCGGCGACTATTGGGAGGTCGTGCACCACATGGCTAGTCTCGAGGCTCGGTACCGAAGCATTGTCGAAACAACGCCTGACCTTGTTGTGGTCATGGACGATGCCGGTATTATCGTGTCGGCTAATCCCGCTTCTGAGGGCATTCTCGGCTACGCACCGGACGAGCTGATTGGATTTCCCCTCACGCGAATCATGCCGGAGCGCTTTCGGTCGGACCACGGTGCTGGTTTCAGGCGCTATTTGGACACAGGCAGGCGCAAACTCGACTGGCGGTCGATTCACCTCCCCGGGCTGACAAAGGAGGGAACTGAAGTATCCCTCAACATTTCGTTTGGAGAGTACGAGGAAGACGGCAGGCGATTCTTCACAGGCATTTTGCGAGACGTTACCGAGGAGAAAAAAACGACCCTCACTCTGGAGTTCATGGCCCGTGTCGGGCCGGCGCTGGCTGCGTCTGCGCTCGATTTCTCTCAAACTCTCGAGGCACTGGCCACTCTTGCGGTGCCCCAACTCGCCGACTGGTGCGCCCTGGACGTCCTCAAGCCAGGCGGCGGCATTGAGCGCCTCGCCGTAGCCCACAGCGATCCTGAAAAGAGAAAGCTTGCTCTCGAGTTGCAATCGCGTTACCCGATGGACTCCGGCGCGGCAACGGGGGTGCCCAATGTGTTGCGGACGGGGTCGAGTGAATTTGTGACTGATATCTTCCCCGATCATCTCGAGCTCGCCGCTACCGAGGAGCGTCACCTCGATATCCTCATGTCCCTTGGACTTCGGTCCTATCTGATTGTGCCGCTGATCGCATACGGGGAGGTTTACGGCGCGATGACGCTCGTGCACGCCGAATCGAATCGGCGGTTCACGGCCTCTGACGTTCCGGCGATGGAAGAATTGGGACGGCGCGCTGCCCTCGCCATTCACAACGCCGGATTGTATCGCGACGCAGTGGCGGCAAAGCTGCTGCTTGAACAGCAGGCTGTGGAGCTCGAGCAGCAGACAGAGGAAGCGCAGGCGCTGGCCGAGGAGCTTGAGGCACAGACACAGGAGCTGACAATTGTCGCCAATGATCTTCAGGTGAAGACCGATGAAGCAGAATCAGCGAACCGGGCGAAGTCCGAATTTCTTGCGAGCATGAGTCATGAGCTTCGCACCCCGCTCAACGCCATCGGTGGCTATGCCGAGCTCCTGCAGATGGGGCTGCGCGGACCCATTACGAAGGAGCAGGACGCTGACATTGCACGCATTCGTGTGAGCCAGCGTCACTTGCTCGGACTGATCAATGACGTGCTCGACCTCGCAAAGATTGACGCTGGGCATGTCGAGTACCGTTCCGAGAGCTTCAATCTCGTAGGAGCCGTTCGAACTGCTGAAGCGATGGTAATCCCACAGTTCCTCGAGAAAACCATCGAATATGCCTACCACGGTTGCGACGAAGCCATCGTCTTCGCCGATCCGGCGAAAGTACAGCAAATCCTGCTCAACCTGCTCGGCAACACAGTGAAATTCGTCGCCGATGGAGGCAGTGTAGCCGTTTCGTGCGAGGTCGGTGCGACGACTGCCAGCGTACACGTAAGGGACAATGGAATAGGTATCGAACCGGCAAAGCTCGACATGATTTTCGAGCCATTCATTCAGGCTGACCGGCGATTGAACCGCCCCGCTGAGGGGGCGGGACTGGGACTGGCGATCTCGCGGAACCTGGCGCGCGGCATGGGTGGCGACCTCACGGTCCAAAGTGAAGTCGGTGCGGGGTCTAAGTTTTCGCTTTCCCTTCCGCGCTTGAAGCCGGAGGGATAGAAGTTCGCTGCCGCATCACTTGCGGGCCAGTTGAGCGACCGTAAAATAAGATGACAAAAACGAGGAGCTGACCATGATCCGCCGTTTCACTCCTGCTCTGTTGCTGCTCGCCGTTGCGAGCCTCTCGGCGCAGAGCCCGGTGCCGCTTTACACCAACCTCGGCACACATACCAAATCGATCGGCACCAAAGTCTCCGCTGCTCAGCAATACTTCGATCAAGGGCTTCGATTGACTTACGGGTTCAATCACGGCGAAGCCATAAGGTCGTTCACGCGAGCCGCAGAGCTCGACCCCACGTGCGCCATGTGCTGGTGGGGCGTTGCATATGCGCACGGACCGCACGTCAACGCAGGCATGGATTCCGCGAGCGGCGTGCTCGCGTATGCCGCGGTGCAGAAGGCACTCCCGCTGAGCCGGAAAGCTCCAGCGTGGCAGCGCGCTTACATCGACGCATTGGCAAAGCGGTATGTGATGATTCCTCCTGCAAACCGTGCCGGATTGGACAGCGCGTACTCCGCGGCGATGCGCGTGGTCGCGAAAAACAACCCGCGGGACCTGGATGCGGTGACGCTCGCTGCGGAATCGATGATGGATCTTCGTCCGTGGAACTATTGGACCCCGGAGGGCAAGCCTTATCCAGGCAGTGACGAGATTGTGAGTAGGCTTGAATCGGTGATCGCGCGCAGTCCGGAGCATCCCGGCGCTTGTCACTACTACATCCATGCGGTGGAGGCTGTGAAGCCGGAACTCGCGGTGCCCTGCGCCGAGCGTCTTGCCAGGCTCATGCCGGGTGAGGGGCATATGGTGCACATGCCGGCGCACATTTACGTGCGTGTTGGCCGGTATAACGACGCTGCCCAGAGCAACGTGCATGCGATTCACACCGACGAGACGTTCATCGAGGGGATCAAGGATCCGACAGTGTATTCGCTCGCCTACTATCCGCACAACATCCACTTTCTTGCTTTTGTATCGACACTTGCGGGCCGCAGCGCGCAGGCAATCGAGACTGCAAAGACGCTCAAGTCGAAGATCAACATGGACGTGGCGCAGAATGTAGGCATGCTGCAGGAGATGGTGCCGTACTACGCGCTCACGCTGACGACTTTCGGGCGCTGGGATGACGTGCTTGCGGAGCCACTGCCGCCGGCATCCATGCGCTTTCCCACCGCGATGGCATACTATGCGAGAGGCGTTGCCCATGCCGCGAAGGGTGATGCTGCAAGCGCGAAAGTGTCGGTCGACTCGATTGTCGCCATCGATCGAGCCACGCCGGCCGACAACGAGTTCAAGGCGCCGATATCCATCGCCGTTCACGCCCTGATGGGTGAAATGGCGACGCGGAGCGGAGATGCGCTTTCAGGGGTCGCGCACTTCAGGGAAGCAGTAAAGATCGAGGACGGTGGACTCTACTTCGAACCGCCCAAGTGGTACTACCCCGTTCGTCAGTCACTTGGTGTCGCGCTCCTCAAGGCGGGTAAGAGTGCCGAAGCGGAAGCGGTTTATCGGGAGGATCTCAGGCGATTCCCGGAGAACGGGTGGTCGCTGTTCGGATTGGCGGCTTCGTTGAAGGCGCAGGGGAAAGCTGCGGAAGCGGCTGAGGCCGAGAAGCGTTTTGAGAAAGCGTGGGAGGGCGCGGACGTAAAGCTTGTGGCATCGCGATTCTGAATCCGGTCGGCAGCTTGGCGGCAGGGGTATCATTAGCGCATGAAGAACATCCTGCTGCTGTTCGGGTCCGCAATAGTGCTCGGCTCTCAGGTAACCGGGTGCGCTTCGCGCCCGGTTGCCTCGGAGGCGGGAGTGACGGGTCCGAGGATTCTATTACGCAGTACGGAGGCGACACGCGGGCGGCGGGAACTGAATCACGACAGGACTTCCATGCTGATTCGCTGACAGGATCGCTGATCCCGGCTGCACGCGCCAACGTATGGACGAGCGAGATTTCCCTTGACTCGGCGTTCGCTTACGGGCTTCGTCGAGAGGGCCGTCGTTTTCGCGTCGAGTTCGACCTCGAGCGTCCGGTCGCGGCGCCGCCGCCTCCATGGGGGAGTCGATGACTGCATCGGCGGTGCGCGAAAGGACGACGGTGGCGGTTTCGTCGCGCGACCGGTGAGGCTCATTTATCGGGCAGCCTCACGTCATCGAGGAAGAACGCGGCGAGCTCCGCCCTGCCCCCGAGACGCGACTTCTGGTACACCGACACCGCGTGCTGCCGCACGGTCCGCTCGCTCCGATTGGTGAGGTAAGCAATCTCCTTGTGGCTGCGCCCCTTTAGCAGCAGCAGGGCGACCTCACTTTCGGCGGGCGTCAGCTGCCACGCGCGCAATCGCTCAGCTATCGCCTGCCCGAGTCCCGCGAGGGCAGACTCGGCGCTCACGCGCCACGCGTCGCGCTCGGCCGTCTGCTCGGCGAGCTCATGGCGCGTCTCCGTCAAGTCGTGACGCGTGCGAAACCACCCCCGCCAGAGAAAGTAGAATCCCATCATCGAGGCGGCCACCAGTATGACTTCGTAAACTACGTGGACAGACCACCATGAATCGGGCGCGTCGAGAGCGAGATCCACTGCACCGCCGACTATCGCGGCGAAAAGAATCCCCGCCAGCAGGATTCGTAGCCCGCGGTCCGACCCGTTTTCGTCTTCTGCCATCAATTCCTCGGTCAAATGGCCATCTCCGGCAAATGTCGGATGCCGAATCGACACGCGCCGGATAGGCTCGTGCGCTCATGACTGCCAGCTTGCGCTCGCAACCTCAAGGAGACGCAATGCTGCCCGAACCGCTTCACCCCGCAATCGTTCATTTTCCGGTAGTGCTGGTTTTTCTTCTTCCAATCTCCGCTGCGGTGGCGATCTGGACAATCCGCAAAGGGTCGCGGCCCACCCGCGCCTGGCTAGTTCCGCTCGCGATTGCGGCTGCGCTCAGCTTCACATCGTGGCTCTCCGTCCAGACGGGAGAGAGCCAGGACGAACGAGTGGAGCGTGTGGTTCAGGAGCAGGCGCTCGAGACTCATGAGGAAGCCGCGGAGGCGTTCCTGACCGGCTCGATAGTGGTGCTGATCGTCACTGCGGCCGGGCTCGTTCGCGGTCCGATCGGCAAGGTCTCGCGAATCGCGGCAGGCGTCGGTGCCATCGCCCTCGTGGCGGCAGGTGCGTATGTCGGGCACACCGGCGGCGAGCTCGTCTATAAGTACGGTGCAGCAAGCGCGTACGCGAATCCAACCCCGGCAACAGCCGTTGAAGGTGAAGCGCGCCGCGTCATTACGCTCACTTCATCGCGCCGGAACGATGGCGCCAGGGATGACCAATGATGTCGAGCCTCGAGGAAAGAACGAGCGATGAGCGTTGCGGAGACTGTCCGATCGCAACGAACCGCAGACGATTCCTGCGCGACACCGGACTGGCCGTTGCAGCGGCGCTCGTCGCGAGCGGCCTTCGCCCCGGCGTTGCGCTCGCCAGAGCTGTCGGCGAGATACGCCCGGTTAGAAGCAAAGGCGCGTTGCAAAGCTACGCCATCGGCGCGTCGGACGCGGTGATGATCGACGCGGACAACGACGTGATCCTCGCGCGGTCGCGCGGAAAAGTTTACGCCTTCTCGCTCAGGTGTCCCCATAAGGGACGGCCCCTTGTGTGGCACGAGGACGAGTCGCGCATTTTCTGTCCGAAGCACAAGGCGCGATATTTCGCGGACGGGCAGCATGCGTCTGGACGACGGACTCGAA
>JBKJRW010000071.1:0-4685 GCA_046593165.1 Gemmatimonadaceae bacterium | reverse complement strand
TCGGCTAGTCGCAAAAAATGCGCGGTAGTCGTCTGTTGAATGATTCCCACCGCCTTGAACAGGCGATGTCCGCAGACGAGGAGCTCACTCTTTTCGCAGGGCTCCTTCATCTCGTCGGCGACATTGGCCAGATAGGTGAAGAGAATGCCACCGAGTATCTCGTACTCCTTGAGGATCTCGTAGGCGTCGAAACCCTGTTTGTACCGGAGCGCGCCGATCTCCATCGCCTTGGCCACGACCGGCGTATCGGTGGTGACTTCGCTCGCCGGGTCCTCGAGATACGCGGCGATACCGTACAGCAGGAGCGGAACGTGGTCCACCAGATCGTCGGTCGGAAAAACGCTTTCCGGTGCGATATTGACGCGCTCGGCGATCCTCTCGAGCCAGTGTGTGGTCAGCTCGTGAGATGAGCCGCGTAGAGATGCGGCAAGCGCCCCTGCCAGGGGGCAATTATCGGGTATTGCTCGATAGGGCAATGCGATTGTGTTGAGGGCCGGGCTGCTGAACCGGTGGTCGTACTACGGTGAGAAGGGGCATTTAGTATGCCCTCGCCCGGTACCTCCAAGAACGCTTCGGGTTACGAAAAGGTTGACGTGTTAGTGTACAATAACGTAAACTCATACTCCACTGGAGTACATATGCCGAGCACTAGAATTTCAGTCAGCGACCATCGGATTTTGCAAACCCTGGCGAGCGAGACGGGGAAGCCCCACCAGGAGATCATCCATGAAGCTCTCGATACATATCAACGAGAGCGCCTTCTTGACGAGATCAACCTTGGGTATGCTCGTCTCCGGGGTGACAATGCGTCGTGGGCAGGAGCCATGGGCGAGCGCAAGCTGCTGGAATCGGCAGCGGCTGACGGATTGGAAGATTGAAGGCGCCGGTCACGGAGCACCGGCAGCCCTCACTCGGCGAAGTCTGGCAGGTTCAGTTCAGCCCGACAAAAGGACGCGAGCAGGCCGGGGCCCGTCCGGCGATGATCGTTTCTGTAGACAAGTTCAATCGTGGCCCCGCAGAACTCGTCATCGTCATTCCGCTGACACGGACCCACCGACAGATCGCCTCGCACGTTCCTGTTCCAAAGGGTGAAGCGGGTCTCGATTCAGATAGCTACATCATGGTTGAAGCGGTACGGTCGGTCTCGAAGGAGCGATTGCTCGATTATCGTGGCGTCCTTACCTATCCTCGAGTAGAGCAGGTGCAGCACATACTGAGGGTTCTCCTGAACCTCTGAGTGATCAGGCGGAGGCGGCAGCCAGCGTGTCGCGAAAGACTTCGAGCGCCAGCTCGACCTTTCCAAATGGCGCGGATACCTGGACCCCCTGTACCGATGGGCGAACGCGCTCGAGCATCTCTCGCGCGATGGCGATCCCTTCTTCCACTCCGTGCTCCTTCGACTTCTCGTTAGCCTTCCGCATGCGTTCGATGATATGAGCAGGTACAGTCACACCCGGCACTTCGTTTGCCAGGAATTCGGCATTCCGGTGTGAGACAAGTGGCCATATGCCTGCAATGATGGGAATGCGGTTCGTATCGAGTTTCGCGAGGAACTTCTCGAGTTGCTCGACATCGAACACAGGCTGCGTGATTGCATACTCGGCACCAGCTTCGACTTTCCATGTGAAGCGCTTGAGTTCGTGCTCGAGGTCGATCGCGCCCGGGTTTACGCCGACACCGATGGTAAAACTCGTCGGCGCGCCGATCGAGTTGCCGCCGGGATCGAGACCGTGGTTCAGCTTGTTGACGAGATTCGTAAGGCCAATGGCGTCGATGTCGAACACCGCAGTCGCGTTGGGATATGGGCCCATCTTCGGCGGGTCGCCGGTGATGATGAGCATGTTGCGGAGCCCGATTGCCGCTGCGCCCAGCAGATCGGAGAGCATGCCGAGGAGGTTGCGGTCGCGGCAGCAGTAGTGCGTGACTGTCTCGATGCCCACTCGCTGCTCGATGAGCAGGCTCGTGAGCAGAGCGCCCATGCGGCTTTGCGCGCGCGGTCCATCGGGGACGTTGACTGCATCGACGCCCGCTTCCTTTAGTGATTGCGTATCGCGCAGCATCTTCGATGCGTCCACGCCGCGTGGCGGAACGATCTCGACCGATGTGACGAATTCGCCGCGTGAGATTTTGCCAGCGAACTTCGACCGCTCGCCGAAGGGCATTGGCTCGACGCCTTTGTCTTCTGGGGGAGCTTCCGGGTTGTCGCCCGTTCTCTGTTGACGCTGAGGTACGCGCGGTTGTCGAGGGGAGAGAGGGCGAATGCCTTCGACCATCGCGGCGATATGCTCGGGAGTCGTTCCGCAGCATCCGCCGACGACGCGCGCGCCCGCGCGCACCAGGTGGGCTGCGTAAGTCGCCATGTATTCCGGGCTCGCCATGTACATGCTGCGCCCGCCGACTTCGCGGGGCATGCCGGCGTTGGGCTGCGCGCTCAACTTCTTGCGCGTGACTTTCGTCATGCGCTCGATGGCGTCGAGAATGATTTGCGGGCCAACGGAGCAGTTGAGGCCGATAACATCAGCGCCGAACGCATCGAGCGACTTTGCAATATCCTCGACTGAGTCACCATACGTGGTGAGGCAGTCCGTGCCGATAGTCATCTGCGCGACGACCGGCATCGTGTTGTCCACCTCGCGTGCAGCGAGAATCGCCTGCTCCATCTCGGTGATATCTGCGAAGGTCTCGATCAAAAAGAAATCCGCACCGCCATCCTTTAGCCCCTGCATCTGCTCGGCGAAAATGGCTCGGGCTTCGTCGGCCGACGTGGGGCCGTACGGTTCGAGACGTACGCCGAGTGGTCCGACAGCGCCCGCGACGAGGACGTTGTCGCCGGCTTCGTCGCGCGCGATTGTCGCGGCGGCCTTATTGATCGCGTGGACCTGCGTTTCGAGACCGTAGCCCGTGAGCTTGGTGCGGCTCGCGCCGAAGGTATTCGTTTCGATGATCTCGGCGCCGGCTTTCACGTATGCGCGGTGTACTTCGCGCACGAGGTCGGGAGCGCGGAGGTTGAGCTCGTCGTAGCACTGGTTGATGAAGACGCCTCTGGAGTAGAGGATCGTCCCCATTGCGCCGTCGAAGACGACGACCTGCTCGGGGTCGAGGAGCCGGGCGAGGAGGTCTTTACGGTCGCTCATGTGTCGTTCCTCGCTTCGGCGAGCGATATCTCACCGCTTGCAGCGCGCTCGAGTGCGACCGTTTCATCAACCGTCTCCGCTTCTTCTGTTGTTCCCGCTTTTGCGGTTCCCGCCGTTCCCAATTGTTTGCCTTTTTCCGTGCCCTCTCCCTGCTGTTCTCCGGTCTCCGTGCGAACCCGGTTTTCCGCCGTTCTCAGGTTCTCTGCCCGAGCCCCAGCGTCATCAACCTGTCCACGAACCGCATAGTACTTGGCCTCGGGGTGATGAATGATGATCGCGGCGGTACTTTGCTCTGGCAAAAGCTGGAATGACTCTGTCAGATCCATTCCGAGCGCTTCCTTTGCCGGTAGTAGCTTGAAGACAATGGCGTGATCGTCGAGGTCCGGGCATGCGCCATAGCCCCATGAGTAGCGCTTTCCAGCGACCGAGCCAAGCTCCGATTTCGTGCGCCGGTGCATCCATTCGGCGACGGCTTCAGCGGCTTCGACAGCGAGACCGTGTGAGTAGAACGCTTCGGTGTACTCATTGTTGCCCTGAAGCTTGTCGAAGTGGAGTGTCGCTTCCTTGCCGACAGTGACGATCTGGAGCGGAACCACATCTACGTCGCCCGATTCCGTAGAGCGGATGTAGTCGGCGAGGCAGAGTCGCTCTCTTCCCACCATTCTGGGAAAGTGGAAGCGTGCGATTTCTCTTAAGCTGCCGCCGTCGCTCGAGTACGCTGCCGGATCGTAGATGATAATGTCGTTGCCGAGCGATTGGGCAGGGAAATAGCCGTAGACCGCCTGCGGTTTGATCCAGCCGTTCTGTTTTGCATCCTCTTTCAGGCGTGCGAGTGCCGGCTCGAATTCGTTCTTGATCGTATTGTCGTACTGTTCGCCCGATCCTCGTGCCCCCCACTGGAGGCGATAGAGTTCGTCCAGGTCGAGCAGGTCGAACACCTCGTCCATCGGGATGTCGCGCAGCACGCGTGCTCCCCAGAACGGCGGGTTCGGGAGAGGATTGTTCGCGGCGACGTCACTGCGCTGGCCGCCTTCGTCGCCCGCGGAAATCTCCTTGCCCACGTTGCTGCGAAGGAAGACATCGGTGCGCGCCGTCTCGAGATTCGTTGCGATGAAATCTTCCCGGGCCGCCGGATCCTGGAGCTTGTCCATCGTCTCCAGACCTTCGAATGCGTCCTTGCAGTAGAAGACACCTGCATCGTATTCGCGCTCGTCTTCGACGAAGAGCGCGCGGCGGCCGAAGCGGCGGTTGATTGCTGCGCCTCCGATGAGAACCGGGATGTGCATGCCGCGCTTATCGAGCTCCTTTACAGCTAGCGGCATCTGCTTCGACGTAGAAACGAGGAGCGCGCTCAGCCCAATCGCGTCGGCTCCAACTTCGAGGGCTTTTTCGAGAATGGTGTTGACCGGCACCTGTTTGCCCAAGTCGTATACCGTGTAGCCGTTGTTTGAGAGGATTGTGTTGACGAGCGATTTGCCGATGTCGTGCACGTCGCCATACACGGTAGCTAGCACAACCTTGCCCTTCGTATAGCCCTCGGCCTTTTCGAGA
>JBKJRW010000048.1:0-44198 GCA_046593165.1 Gemmatimonadaceae bacterium | reverse complement strand
TCTGCCGGCGCGATTGCATATCCGATTCGCCAACCTGTGCAGCTGAAGGTCTTGGAAAGACCAGAGATCGTCACCGTGCGCTCGCGCATTCCGGGCCACGTCGCCAGCACGTGATGGCCTCCCGCATAGCGGATGTGCTCGTAGATCTCGTCGGTGATTGCGATCGCGTCGTGCTTCTGGCAGAGTTCGGCGATCAACGAGACCTCTTCGCGAGTGAACACGCGGCCGGTGGGATTGTGCGGAGTGTTGACGACGATAGCGCGTGTCTTGTCGGAGAACGCGGCGCGCAGCTTCTCGGGATCGAGTTTCCACTCCAGTCCCTCAAGCGGCACGAACACCGGTTTCGCTCCGGCAAGAATTGCGTCGGGTCCATAGTTCTCGTAGAACGGCTCGAACACGATCACCTCATCGCCTGGATCGATGAGCGCGAGGAACACTGCCGCCATCGCCTCGGTTGCGCCGCAGGTCACGGTGATTTCGCGATCAGGATCGACGTCCATGTCGTACCATCGCCTGTACTTCTCGGCGATCGCGAGCCGAAGCGCCGGAGTGCCCCAGGTGATCGCATACTGGTTGATGTCGCCGTGAATCGCCGCGCACGCAGCGTCTTTCATCGGCTCCGGCATGGGGAAATCAGGGAATCCCTGCGCGAGATTGATCGCGCCATGGGCATTGGCGACGCGAGTCATTTCGCGAATTACTGATTCCTGGAACGTCGAGGCGCGCTGAGCAGTTGCGATCATTTCAGTTGGGTTTCGATGATTGAGAACATACCTGCCCAATTACACTCAAGGAACTTGCGTAACCACCACAACTTGTATAGATTATGATATATATCAACACTTGGCAGGACGCGATGGAAAAGAAGTCACGCCCGAAACATCGTTCGCCCGACTTAAAACGGGTCGGACGCGCGGCAGCCGACGAGACTGTCATAGCACCCCTTCCAGTTGGTTTGAAAAAAGCAACGTTGTTCATGAATGGACGGAGTCAGGCCGTACGTCTTCCAAAGGAATTCCGCTTCGAGGGTACTCACGTGTACGCGAGAAAAGAAGGAAACAGAGTGATACTGAGCGCCGTCGACGACAGGTGGGAGAACTTCCTCGCTGCGTTCGGCTCCGCACCCGATTTCCTCGACCGCGATCAAGGGAAGCCGCAAGAGGGGCCCGAGCTCGACGCGTTGTTCGATGTATCTGCTTGATACGAACATCTGCGTTGCGATTCTCCGAGGCAAACCGTCGCATGTCGCGGCAAAGTTTCGCGCTGCCATGGCCTCGGGGATCGCAGTTTCCTCCGTATCGGTCGCCGAGCTCTATTACGGCGTAGCGCGCAGCTCCAATCCGGAGCGCGAGCTCGCGGGTGTCGAACGACTGCTCGCGTCAGTCAGCACGCTTTCGTTTGGCACCGAAGCGGCACGTACCTATGGTGTTGTGCGTCGCTTTCTCGAGCGGCGCGGCGAGTCCATCGGTCAATTCGATCTGTTGATTGCTGGGCACGCCATCTCTGAAGGGGCTACGCTCGTCACAAACAACACGCGCGAATTCGAGCGTGTTCCTACGCTCGTTCTCGACGATTGGATAACGTGACCTGACCTGCCGTCAGCGTCCGCCGAGCTTTGTAAGGGCTGAGCGAATCAGCTCTGCGGCGGAGAGTCCACCACCTCCGGCGTCGAGCGCAGCGCGCACGCCACGTTCCGAATCGACGGTCGAATATCCGAGCGAAACGAGCGCACGCATCGCGTCCTCCGACGCGCCGGCGGCGGGTCGCGGAACGCCGGGCTCTCCCTCTCCACCGATTGATCCAAGCTTGTCCGCGAGATCGAGTATCAGCCGCTCCGCCTTCTTCCGGCCGACGCGCGGAACGCCCTGAAGCGTCGCTATGTCCTTCTCCTGAATAGCGCGGACCAGCCGCTCCGCCGACAACGCCGACATCAGTCCAAGAGCGAGCGCGGGCCCCACTCCGTTTGCCGTGAGCAATTTCTGAAAGAGCTTTCTCTCGAACACGGACGAGAACCCGAACAACTGCCAGCCGTCGTCCTTGACCACCAGATGAGTGTGCAGCGAGATCCGTTCTCCCTGCTTCGGCAGTTTCTCAAATACGCCGAGTGGAATCTGCAGCTCGTAACCCACTCCCCCCGAAGTCATGATCTCGACGCGGTCGAGGTCCTTCGCCGCAAGCGTTCCGACGATATGCGAGATCATCTACGAATGGGAATTGCGATGTTGTGATCGATCTTCGGAACGCCAGCACCCATCACGTAGGCGAGCGCGGCAGCAACCCCGTCCGACGCATCGGCGGGTTGTGGTGGTGACTTGAGCCGGAGGAGCCGCATTACCATGAACTGCACCTGCTCCTTCGTCGCCGCTCCGGTCCCGACCACGGTCTTCTTTATCTCGGCCGGCGGATACTCCGCGATATCGAGCTGAGCGTTGGCGGCCGCGAGCAGAATGACCCCCCGCGCGTGGCCGAGCACGATTGTGGTTCGCACGTTTCGCGCGTAAAAGACGTCTTCGATGGAAAGAGCATCGGGGCGGTGACGCTCGATCAACTCGGCGACGCCATCGTAAATCTCCTTGAGCCGGCTTGCAAGCGGGTCGCGCGGACGGGTGCGGATGACGCCGCATTCGATGAGGACGGGCGGCGACATTCGCTCACCCTTCACCACGCCGTACCCGGTGACGGCCGTCCCAGGATCGATTCCGAGGACGATCATTACTGACCCGGTTCCCGGCACCCGGTATCACTCAGCCGGCGCCAGTCAGTCAACAATGTCGCAGTTGGCAGCGACCTTCTGCACGTCGTCGAGATCCTCGAGTTCCTCGAGCAGCTTCACCAGAGACTCGGCCGCCGAGCTGCTTACGGTTACGAGGTTTTTTGGAACCGATGCCAGTTCGGCTTCCCTGATTTCGTAACCCTTCGCCTCCAGAGCGCTGCGCACGGTGTGCATATTTGTTGGATCAGTCGTGATCTCGTACTGCTCGTCTTCCGCCTTGAAGTCCTCGGCGCCGGCGTCGAGGGCTGCCTCGAGCGCGTCGTCCTCCGGATACTTGTCGGCGTTCATGTAGAGCAGTCCTTTCCGCTCGAACATCCACGAGACCGAATTTGCGGCGCCCAGATTGCCGCCTCCTCGAGAGAGCTTGAGCCTGACCTCTGCCACGGTGCGATTTGGATTGTCTGTCATCGCGAAGATGAGAATTGCGACACCACCGGGGCCGTATCCCTCGTAGGTTATTTCCTGGTAGTCGACTCCCTCGAGATCGCCGGTGCCCTTCTTGACCGCTCGCTCGATGTTTTCCTTCGGCATTGACGCAGCCTTGGCGGTATCGATGGCTGTGCGGAGTCTGGGATTACCCGCTGGGTCGCCGCCGCCGAGCTTCGCCGCCATCGTAATTTCGCGGATGAGCTTGGTGAAATGGGCGCCGCGTTTTGCATCGGCGGCTGCCTTGTAGTGCTTGATCTGCTTCCACTTGCTATGGCCTGCCATATCGCTTTTTAACTGAAGGTTCGAGGGAAATATAGGCGGGCGTGCGGGCGTTGCTTGAAGCTCAGCCTGTCCCGATTTCGGCCGAAAGCTCCCTCGCGAGTTCGGCGATCTCCGCAGCCGACGCCTGGTCTAATTGTCCTGCGGCCACGCGAGCCAGCTCGCCGATGGCGCCCGAAACAACCTGCCGATTCCCGGCCGCGACGGCGTCGACCACCGCGTTGAGCGCCACCCTCGCCGGGCCTGGCACCGCTATGGACGCAAGCCAGTGCCTCGTGCTCACCGCTCTCACTGCCGCGTCGGCTGGACTGAGCAGAAAAGGTGGAAGCATTGCGACGGCGAGCCGCGCCGTCGCAAAACACGCGAGCGCGACTTCACGATCACCACCTAGCGCGGCCTTGCCGGCGAAGCGCGCCAGCGCGCGGAAACGGAAGGTGGATGCGGTGATGGCATAGGGGGGGAGGTGAGCGATCACCCCCTCAATCTAGGCATACCACAGGCACCCGGCTACATTCACGAAACCAATGCCACAAGCCCCCAAATCCATCCTCTGGGTTGACGACGAAGGCGAGCTCCTCGAGTCCCACCGCATCTTCCTTCGCTCCAAAGGCTATGAAGTCGAGTGGGCCAGCAATGCAGACGACGCCATCGAGATGCTGCGCCGGAGGCCTTTCGACATCATGCTCCTCGACGAGCAGATGCCGGGCAAGCGCGGCCTCGAGACATACCGCGAAGTTCGGGAGATAGCACCCAACCTCCCGGTGGTAATGGTCACCAAGAGCGAAGAGGACTCAACGCTCAAGGAAGCGATCGGCGCCAACATCCGCGACTATCTGGTGAAGCCGATAAATCCTCGGCAGGTGCTCAGCGTCGTCACACAGATTCTGGATGGCCCGCGCATTCGCCAGCAGGCCATAGCCCGGCAGTTCGTTGAGTGGTTCCGGAGCATCGAGCTCGAGCGCGACCGCAACCTCGACTGGCGCGGATGGATCGATCGCTTCGACAAGTTGATGCGGTGGGACGTAGACCTCGCCGCCGCTGGCGAGATGGGACTCTACGATTCACTGCGCGGGCTCTATCCGGGCATGCATCGTGAATTCGCCGACTACATGCGGACTCAGTACCCCGCGTGGCTCAAGGACCTCGAGGGCAATCGCCCCCCGCTGTCCATCGATGTCGTAAGCGAGTTCCTTCTCCCCGTTCTACAGCGCGACAGAGCCGCGGTATTCATTGTCGTGGACTGTCTCCGCCTCGATCAGTGGCGCGTGCTCGAGCCATTGCTCGCTCCATTCTTCGACGTCGAGACGACGCACTACTTCGCGGTGCTGCCCACCGCCACGCCGTACTCTCGCAACTCCCTCTTCAGCGGTCTGTTCCCCGGCGAAATCGCCGCGCGCCTTCCAGACTGGTGGGGCAACGCAGATCGCGAAGATGAATCCCTCAACGCGCACGAGCGCGAACTTCTCGAGAGTCATCTCAACGAGATCAACGGCCCGACGCCGGTGCGCTACCAGAAGATCTCCACGGCGGCCAACTCCGACGAGCTCGAGCGACACCTCGGTACGGCAATTGGCAGCGAGGGAGTCAGTGCGTTCGTCTTCAATTTCGTGGACCTTTTGACCCACGGCCGAAGTGAGTCGCAGATACTTTACGAAGTTGCTCGCGACGAGATCGCGCTCAGGCAGATTACGCGGCAATGGTTTCAGCGTTCCGCGCTGCTCAGCGTCCTCAAGGAAGCATCGCGCAGGAAGATCTCGGTGCTGCTGACGACGGACCATGGCTCGATCCACTGCAACACTCCGGCGACTGTCTTCGCCAAGCGCGACGCCACCGCAAACCTGCGGTACAAGTTCGGCGAGGACTTGAGGGCCGAGCGTCCCGACCAGGCGCTTCTCTTTACCAATGAAGACGATCTTCGCCTTCCGAGGCGCGGGCCCGGAGGCAATACGCTGCTCGCGACCAACGACTGCTTCTTCGTCTATCCCACGAAGCTGCGCGAGTACCAGAGCCGCTACCGCGGATCGTTCCTTCACGGGGGCGTAACGCCTGAGGAAGTGATTCTGCCGCTCGCTCTGCTGACTCCCAGAGGGTAGATGTCCGTTTACGGGCGGCTGCTCCCGTTCGTTCGCCCGCACCGATGGCGCATGGCCGGCGCGATCGTCTGCAACATCGCCTCGGCGCTGCTCGATGCGTTCTCGCTCGCGCTGCTGATTCCGTTCCTGAATACGCTGTTCGATCAGCCACCGATTACTCTGGGTGGCAACCGCCTGTCGGGCCTGCTCTCGGCGACTGTGGGCGTCATGCTCGACCCGGCCGACAAGATGGGGTCGCTCCGAAACGTCATCCTGATCGTGATCGCGCTCATCCTCGTCAAGAACTTCCTCGCCTGGGTGGCTGGGCAACTGGGCGCAAGTCTGCAGGAATACGTGACTCGCGACATCCGCACCGCGGTCTACACGCATATTGCGCATCTGCCGCTGGGATTCTTTCAGCGCACGAAGACAGGACAGATCCTCTCTCGCGTGATCACCGATACTGCCGAGACGCGCCTCGTCCTCACGCAGATCGTGACGTCTTCGCTTCAGAACAGCGCGCTCGTCATCAGCTACTTCGCCTTCCTCTTCATGATCTCATGGCAGATGACGCTGATGGCGCTGATCATCGTGCCGGTCCTCGGCGGGACTCTGTCACCACTGCTGCGAAAGCTGCGAAAAGGAAACCGCCGCAAAGGAAACCAGCACGGCGAGATGACCAGCGTGGTTCAGGAAACGGTGAGCGGCATTCGCCTCGTGAAATCCTTTGGGGCAGAAAAAGTCGAAGTCGAGCGCTTCTCCAAGGCAAGCAATCGTTACGCTCAACTTACCGTGAGGCTGACGCGGCTGTCTCAACTCGCCGGGCCGGTGACAGAAGTGATCGGGACTACCGTCGCGACCGCGCTCCTCTGGCTCGGCGCACGCGAGGTGCTCGTCGATCGACAGATGTCGGGAGCTGACCTGATCGCGTTTCTGCTCTACGCGCTCCGGATGCTGCAGCCGATCAAGCAGCTCTCGCAGCTTCCTACCACAGCGCAGTCTTCGTTTGCCGCAGCGGAGCGTCTGTTCGAGATTCTCGACGCACCGTCGGAATCGCAGACCGATACTGGCACCGTGTCGACCGCTGTGTTCGAGCGCGAGATCGTCTTCGACCATGTGTCGTTCGCGTACGACGGCGCACCAGTGCTCACTGACGTTTCGTTCAGGGCATCGAAGGGCGAAGTAGTAGCGCTGGTCGGGCCGAGTGGAGCCGGGAAGTCCACTCTCGTCGATCTGATCCCGCGCTTTTATGACGTCAGGGCCGGAAGCATTTCAATCGACGGCATCGATACCCGCTCGCTCCAGCTGCCGGCTTTGAGGTCTCTTACCGGCATAGTCAGCCAGGACACGGTGCTTTTCAACGACACGGTGCGCAACAACATCGCTTACGGCTCGGGTCGTGCTTACACTGACGCTGAAGTCGAGGCTGCCGCGCGTGCCGCCAACGCTCATCCGTTCATCGCCGAGCTGCCCGATGGGTACGCCACGATTCTGGGCGAGCGGGGCACGCGGCTTTCTGGTGGGCAGCGTCAGCGACTGGCGATTGCACGAGCCTTGCTGAGAGATCCACCGATCCTCATTCTGGACGAGGCAACTTCGGCACTCGACACGGAGTCGGAGCGACTGGTTCAGGAGGCGGTGGACAGGCTTCTCGAGGGGAGAACGGTGTTCGTAATTGCGCACCGGCTCTCCACGATCGTTCACGCCGACCAGATTCTCGTTCTGGAACGGGGCGAGATTGTCGAGCGCGGCACACACGCCGAGCTTCTGGCGGCGGGTGGCGCCTATCATCGTCTGTATTCACTGCAGTTTGGCAACCGGGCAGCAATGGGCAATCCCATGATCTCATCGGCGGTATAGGTGCGCGTTCTCTTTCTGCATTGCGCGCGCGAGTGGTCGGGCACGGCTCGCGCCTGCGCGGTCGCGGCGCGCGGTCTGGCCGCCCGTGGTTACAGCGTCACTTTTCTGGCGGAGCCGCACAGCAATGTCGAGCAGTCGGCTACGCGCATGGCGACGGTCGCGCAAAAACTCGGCGGCGACGATCCCGGATCTTCGCGTGACGTTGCTCCGTTTGAAGTGGTGCCATTCATGTGCGACGGCTTCTGGTTCAATGCAGCGTGGCGACTGCGACATCTCTTCCGCCGTTGGGATGTGGACGTCGTTTTCGTTCATACCGAGCGGGAGCACCTGGTCGCTGCAATGGCGTGCTGGCTCGGACGCCGGGGCAAGGTGGTTCGCCGCACCCCCGCGAGCTGCAGGCTCGAAATGCGCGGTCACGGAAAGTTCGCGAGCTGGATTACGGGAACGACGTTTCTGTTTGCGAGCGAAGCCGATAGTCGCCTCGCTTCGGTGCCAAGGGGAGCAAAAACGGCTCTGGCGCGACTGGGAGTAGACGTCTCTCGCTATCCAGATCGCACAATCGCGGCTCAGGAGCCAAAGGCAGAAGACATTCGGTACATCATCTGCGTGTACGATCCGACGTCGCGCGGCCGGGCCGCGACCGCGATCAGAACTATCTCGAAGCTATCTCCACGCCATCCGTATCTGCGCCTGATCATCTTCGGTGCAGGATCCGACAGTGAGGACCTGCGTATGCAGGCAGCCGCCCTCGACGTGATGGATCTCGTGAGCTTTCTCGGAGAGCGCGATGATCATCTCACTCTCATGCGGGACGCTGAGCTCGGCTGGGTCGTTGCCGAAGCAGACACGGCCGCTTATGGAATACTCGATCTGATGGCGCTCGGCGTGCCGGTGATCGCGGCAGAAGGGAGCGTGGCAGAGACGTATGTAGCCAACATGATCAGCGGCACGCTGATTCCGTCCGATGACGCATCGACTACTGCTGCGACGGTCGTGACGCTGCTGTCGAACGAGGAGCAGCGGACGGCAATGGGTGCCGCGGCGCGCGCTCGCGTTGCACGGGAGTTTCCCGAACAAGCGATGATCGACGGATTCGAAGCTGCGCTCGGCGGCGCGACGGGGCGCGCCCGGCCCAAGGGGTGAGCGCGGACGAGACGGTAGCTGTCTCAGTTGTAATCGCGGCCCGGAACGAGGCCGCCAATATCGCCGCCTGTATCGACAGCGTCCGATGGGCCCGAGAAATAATGGTGGTCGAGGATGGCTCGACCGATGATACAGGTCGAATCGCGGCTGCTGCTGGTGCTCGCGTACTCCAGCACCCGTTCAGCACCATAGGCGGGCAGCGGAACGCGGCGATCGAAGCGGCCGCCGAGGACTGGATTCTCGTGGTCGACGCGGACGAGCGGGCTTCGCGTGAACTCGGATCAGAAGTAGCCGCCACGATCGCATCTGGAGGCCCCGACGCATATCGAGTTACCCGGCGAAACTTCTTCTTCGGTCGCGAGGTCAGGCACGGTGGTTGGCAGCGTGACAGGCCAGTACGTCTTTTTCGTCGAACGGGGCGATACAACGCGAGTCGAGTTCACGAGCACGTAGAGGTCGCGGGCGCCGTTGGCGAACTTGCGCATGCGTTGACTCATGAACCGTATCCAACCATCGGTAGCTGGTTCGAAAAGCTCGATCGCTACAGCGGATGGTGGGCAGACGATCGGTTCGAGCGCGGCCGGCGCGCAAGTGCAATGACGGTTGTGGTCCGTCCGCCGCTCCGTTTTTTGAGCATGTATGTCATTCGCGGCGGATGGATGGATGGCGCTGCCGGCGCGGTACTGGCCTGCATGGCGAGCACGAGCGTCATGGCCAAGTACGCGAGGCTCTGGGCATTGGGACGTCGCAATCGCTCGCCGGGATGATCAGATGCGCATTCTGCTGATCGGGAGCGACAACACCTGGCGGATGGAAGCGGCGGTAGAGCGGGCGATGCGGCGAGCAGGGCACGAGACCCTGCTTATCGACGATCGCAGAATGAAGCGCCTCATCGGCTGGCGCATGACCCAACTCTGGGCGAAGTGGCAGGCGGACCGTTTCGAACCGGATTTTGTGTTTCTGTCGAAGTGTCTTGCGCTCGATCCGGAAACGGTTGCGGCGATAATCGAAGGGCGCCCGAACGCGATGTGGTATCACGATCCGCAATGGCATCGTGATCTCGGGCGCCCCGATATTGGGCACATTGCTGCGATCGGCCGCTTGTCAAAGACGTTTTTCGTGACCGGATTCGAAGAGGAGTGGCGCGCGCACGGACTGCCCGCAGTTTTTCTTCCGGCTGCTGGAGATGCGGGTATTGAGCCAGTGGCTCCGGACAGAAGATTCGCGTCTGATATTGCGTTCATCGGCTCCGGTTATGATCCCGTGCGGGCGAAGCGATTGATCGATGTCGCCGCGCATTTCGATCTTCAAGTGTGGGGCAGCGGCTGGGAGGAGTGGCAGGGTGGGCTGCGGTGGAGTGGCCGGCCGGTTGAAGGCCGCGAATTCGCCGCAGTGTGTTCCAGCTCTTCGATATCGCTGGGCATCAACCCTGAGCGCGCTGCCGGAGGAGTTTCATATACTTCGGATCGTACGTGGATGGTGATGCTTGGCGGCGGGTTCTATCTTGCGGAGCGAACGGCTGGAGTGGCGGGAATGCTGCGTAACGGTGTGCACTGCGCGTTCTACGACGACACCACTTCGTGCATCTACCAGTGCATGCATTACCTGTCGGCAACGGATGAGCGGGAGCGAGTGCGCGTCGAGGGCGAGAAGTTCGTTCGCGCGCATCACACTTACGATCAGCGTGTGCTGAATATCCTTGAGGGTCGCCCGTTCGTAAATCCGACCGGCGCGACGTGAACCATCTCTTCGTAACGCAGGACTATCCGCCAGACAAGGGTGGGATGGCGCGGCGCCATGTAGAACTCGTGAGGCGATTCGCCGACGCCGGTAATAGCATGCAGGTGTCTACCGTGCGGCTCGAAGGCGATGCGGCGTTCGATGCCCTTGAGGGTTACACAATCCACCGACAACCATTCAACTTCCGAGAGGCGAACCGTTTCGCCAATCAGGTGCGGTGGGCGCGCTGGCTCACCGGGTTTTCCCGGGGTAAAGTGCATGTGCTGCATTGTGGCAACATCAGACCTGTCGGCTATGGTGTGACGTGGGCGGCTCGCCGGCTCGGACTTCCTTACATCGTTTACGTCAACGGTGGAGACCTGCTTCGCGAGCGCAAAAAGTCGCGGGCGAGCCGGCTCAAGCGTGTGGGCGCTCGGAGGATTTTGGGAGGTGCGGCGGGAATCGCGGCGACATCGAAGTGGGTGGCGGAACTTGCCCACGAGGTGATGAGCGAAGTCGGGATCAGGAACATGCCTCCGATTGGAGCGTTCGATCTCGGCACTGATCCTGTCGCATTTGGTCCCGGGCGGGACAGGGGACTTTTGCGCGCGAAATGGAGAGTCGGAAACGCGCCGCTCGTTCTGACTGTCGCCCGGCTCGTGCCTCACAAGGGACAGGACACGGGACTTCGCGCCGTTGCCCGGCTCACGGGTGAATTCCCCGCGCTGTGCTACGTGCTCGTCGGGGAGGGTCATGACGAGGGGCGATTGCGCCGGCTGGCGGCGGAGCTCGGCGTGGAAGACCGGGTGGTTTTCGCGGGCGCGCTATCCGACGACGATATCGCGGAAGCCTACGCTACGTCGACGGTTTATCTGGGCGCGTCGAGAGTGGACAATGAAATCAATGTCGAAGGCTTCGGCATTTCCTTTCTCGAGGCATCGGCGTCGGGATTGCCAGTCGTTGCGGGCGATTCAGGTGGTGTCCGATCGGCGGTGCGCGACGGCGAGACAGGTGTGGTCGTTGGTCCAACTGATGTGGGCGCGATCTCGGATGCGATCGCGGGCTTTCTCCGCGACAATGTGAGACGGGTCGCATTCGGGGCTGCGGGACGCCGCGCAGTGGAAACGCATTTCAACTGGGACCGGGTAGCGCGCGAGACGCGCGATTTCACCCTGTCGGTAATCGCTGACGGGAAGGGGGGTCGATGAGCGACTTCGACGAGCGTCCCCGGAAACCGCCCACGTTGTCGCACCGCGCGGAGTACTACTCCATGCGCGCCTTGATCGCGGGTCTGGGCAAGCTCGAATGGAACACCGCCTGCATCATTGGCGAGAGGCTGGGCGAGCTGATTTACAGTCCCCTTGGAATCAGGCGCTTTGTAGTGGAGAAGCAGATTGCAGCCGCGTTTCCGGAGCTGGACGAACCGGGGGTGTCAAAGCTGGCTAGACTGTCGTACCGGCATCTCGGTCGCACCTCAGTCGAAGCCGCGCTGCTCCCGACACTCAGTCGAATGCAACTTCTCGATCTCGTCGACAGTGTAGAAGGCTGGGAGCACATCGAACGCGCTGCGCCCGATGGGAAGGGCCGGTTGCTCGTGGCCGCGCATCACGGCAACTGGGAATTTCTGGGCGCGTACCTGGCGGCGCGGCTGGCAAAACTCGAGGTGGTGGTGAGGGGAGCGAACAATCGTCTGTTCGAGGACTATCTCAATGCAAACCGCAAGCGCCTCGGATTGGACGTGGTTCATGACACTGCGGCTGTAAGGCGGATCGCGAAGGCGATGCGCGACGGACGCTACGTGGCGATGCTGGCGGACCAGGGAGTGCTGGGCCTCGCGTCGTCATTTGTGCCGTTCTTCGGACGCCCGGCAAAAACCCCGCGCGGATTTGCGGTATTCGCTTTGCGTTTCGATGTTCCTGTTTGCTTCATGGATATGCTCCGCCTCCCGAGCGGAAAATTCAGGGTAATTTTCGAGCTGGTCCAGGTTGAACGCACCGGAGACAGAGAAAGGGATACAGACGCGATGGTGAGAGAGTACAGCCGAATTCTCGAAAAATGGGTGCGACAGTATCCGGAGCAGTATTTCTGGCAGCATCGGCGCTGGCGCCGGCAGCCGGAAGGCACGCCACCGGAGCTCAGGGACCCAGCCCTTCGGGACCCATCTGCGTGGACGCCGTCCAGGTGACCCGCTGATGCTCGATGTAGCCCAGCGAAGCCGACTGCTGAGCGACAATCGCGCCCGCTTCGGAATCGCCGTTGTCGCCATAATGGCGCTTGCCGCGCTCGCCGCGCCGCTCGTCGCTACCCAGGATCCACTGCGGATCGACCTCACCAATTTTCTTCAGAAGCCGTCTGCCGAGCACTGGCTCGGTACCGACGTTCAGGGGCGCGACATCTGGGCGCGACTGGTGTTCGGTGCCCGCGTCTCTCTTACCGTAGGGCTCATCTCTCAGGGAATCGCACTTATGCTCGGAGTGACCCTCGGCCTTCTTGCTGGCTACTATGGCCGCTGGGTAGACGAGCTTGTGATGCGCCTCGCCGATGTGACGCTTGCATTCCCGACGCTGCTCTTGCTGATCGCCATGGTCGCCGCGTTCCAGCCATCGATGCTTGTGGTATTCGCGACGATTGGAGTGGTTGGATGGGCCGGCATGGCGCGGCTCGTGCGCGGGCAGGTGCTCGTCGTGAGGCAACTCGAGTACGTGCAGGCCATCAGAGCCCTCGGCGCAAAGGACATGCGGGTGATACTCGGGCACGTTCTGCCGAATGTGATCGCGCCTGTCGTGATTGCGGCCACGCTCGGTGTAGCGGGAGCGATCATGGCTGAGGCCGCGCTTTCGTTTCTCGGCCTTGGAGTTCCTCCTCCGACTCCGAGTTGGGGTTCGATGATCGCAGATGGCCGCGACCTCGACCAATTGCGGCGCGCGCCATGGACATCAGTGTTCCCGGGAGTGGCGATCGGTCTCGCCGTGCTCGGCTTCAACTTGCTCGGTGATGCGCTTCGAGACGCTCTCGATCCGAAGCAGCAGCGCAAGGCACCACGCAACCCATTATGAAACTGCAATTATTGATTGGTGCATTCGCGGCATTTGCGTGCACAGATACACAGGCGCGCTCTACGCCGACAGACAAGCGTATTGCCGAGTCTTCTTTTTCCCAGCCCGGTTCGGGATCGCTGGTGCACACGG
Organism: Gemmatimonadaceae bacterium; assembly: GCA_046593165.1. Taxonomy (GTDB): domain Bacteria; phylum Gemmatimonadota; class Gemmatimonadetes; order Gemmatimonadales; family Gemmatimonadaceae; genus UBA4720. The sequence goes on along the minus strand of JBKJRW010000048.1, from coordinate 30,735 downwards.
TGAAGTTGGAGCAGGTTGCCGATCGCTTCAAAAATCCTGTGTACGTCACTTCGCCGGCGGGCGATCCGCGCCTTTTCGTTGTCGAGCAAGCCGGCCGTATCATGATAGTGAAGAACGGCTCGATGTTGCCGGTACCGTTTCTCGACATCGTGTCGCGTGTGAAAAGCGGCGGGGAGCAGGGACTTCTTTCCGTCGCTTTTCATCCTGAATACCGGCAGAACGGAAAGTTCTTCGTGAACTTCACCGACCGGGAGGGAAATACCCGCGTAGAGCGCTTCACGGTGAGTTCCAACGCGGATGTTGCCGACGTCGCCTCGGCAAAGCTGGTGCTCACCGTGGCTCAGCCGTACTCGAATCACAACGGCGGCCACGTTCTGTTCGGGCCTGATGGAATGCTTTACGTGGGGATGGGGGATGGCGGGTCTGGTGGAGATCCACATGGCAACGGCCAGAATCCGCGCGCTTTGCTCGGCAAGTTGTTGCGCCTGAACGTGAGTCGGATAGAGCCTTATTCGATTCCTGCAGGAAACCCTTTCGCTGACGGGTCGCGGGGCCGCGCCGAGGTCTGGGCGACTGGACTGCGCAACCCATGGCGCTTTGCGTTCGATTGGGTGGAGGGCATGCTCTACATCGCCGACGTCGGACAGAATCAAACCGAGGAAGTGCACGTTGAGCCCGCCTCAAAGGCCGGGCTCAACTATGGGTGGAGCCGAATGGAAGGTGCCGAGTGTTTCGGCGGCCGGGGGTGCAGCAGGGAAGGGTTGCAGATTCCCCAGTTGACCTATGGTCACGCTAACGGCGCCTGCTCCGTCACCGGCGGCTTTGTCTATCGCGGTCGCCGCATTCCATCTATCGGGGGGCATTATTTCTATGCCGACTATTGTGCTGGATGGTTGCGGAGTTTTCGCTACGACCAGGGCAAGGCGACCGACCGTCGCGAATGGAAGATTCCCGACATCGGACATATCGTTTCGTTCGGTGAGGATTCCAGCGGTGAGTTGTACATCGTCGGCGAGAACGGCCGCGTGTGGAGAATCGCGGGAGCCTCGGTCTAATCGATTAGTAGTGCGCTGCCGGGCGACGGCTTGAGCGCTACCGACCCGCTCGGGACCGGACCAGACCGTAGTCGCGGGCACCCTTCCTGAGCAGGTAGTATCCACCGGCCAACGGTTCGCCGACGGGGTCCATTGGCGTGTCGATGCGGCGGCCGTTGAGCGAGACACCACCTTGCTCGACGAGTCGGCGCGCCGCGCCTTTCGATGCAACGAGTTTCAGCTCGACGAGTGCGTCCACCACGTTCGCAAACCCGGCAATCTCAACGAACGGAACTTCGCGGCTCAGCGCTTCCAGCGCTTCGCTCGAAAGGGAAGCAGGATCGCCTTTCGCGAACAGCAGCCTCGACACGTCTTCTGCGATGCGCGCGGCGTCCGCACCGTGAACCCGGGTAGTGACGTCGCGTGCAAGTACGCGCTGGGCGGCACGCTCCTGAGGGCGCTCCGCCACATCGGCATCGAGCGCCTCTATGTCCTGTCGCGACAGCAATGTAAAAAAGCGCAGGTACCGGCCTGCGTCGCGGTCGTCGACGTTTACCCAGAACTGATAGAACTGGTAAGGTGAAGTGAGCGTGGAGTCGAGCCACACACTGCCCGATTCCGTTTTGCCGAACTTGGTTCCCGATGCGTTGGTCACCAATGGGAACGTCAGCGCATGTGCCTCGCCGCCCTCGCTACGGCGAATGAGCTCGAGCCCAGCCGTGATATTGCCCCACTGATCACTTCCCCCTACTTGCAGCGAGACGCCTTCGCGGCGGAAGAGTTCGCGATAATCGTAGGCCTGAAGCAGCATGTACGAGAACTCTGTATACGAAATGCCGGACTCGATACGCTGCTGCACGGATTCCTTCGCCATCATGTAGTTGACGGTGAAGTGCTTGCCAATGTCTCGCATGAACTCGATTGCGCCGAGCGGCTGGAGCCAGTCAACGTTGTTGCGCATCTCTGCGGCATTGGCTCCGCTGAAATCGAGGAACTTCTCGAGCTGCGATCTGAGCCCCCGTGAGTTTGCCTCGACGATACCGACAGAGTTGAGCTGTCGTTCCGTGGTCTTGCCGCTTGGGTCCCCGATGAGCCCGGTTCCGCCTCCGACGACTGCGTACGGCGTGTGGCCGGCAAGTTGGAGGTGCACGAGCCCCATGACCGGCACGAGATTGCCGACGTGCATGCTCGCTGCTGTGGGGTCGAACCCGCAGTAAGCAGAGATTGATTTCGCTCTGAGCGCGTCGCCAAGTCCATCGGTGTGCTGATGAAGGAGGCCGCGCCAGGCGAGTTCGTCGAGTAACGGGACTTTCCCAGGCATGCCGCAAGATAGAACCGGAAGGCGGCATGTAGTAACCGGGTACCCGGTACCGGATACCGGGCATTACCTTACCATCGATGGCAAAACGCTCCCCAGGTTTCCGTCGCGCGCACCCTACCATCGTGCGTGTGCTGCTCCTTCTGTTCACATTCGGCACGGCGTTCGGACTGGGTCTCGGTTACGGCGCCTGGGCCCTCGTGTGCCGAGGCGGGCAATGTCCTCCCGTGGACGCTCTCAACGATTACACCCCGCGCCAAACCTCCAAACTGTACGCTGCCGACGGGCGATTCATCGCCGAGCTCGGACTCGAACGGCGGACTCTCGTCAAGTTGGACGAAATCCCGCTTACCGTCCAACAGGCGTTTGTCATTACCGAAGACAAGCGCTTCTATGGCCACTCCGGAATCGATTGGAAGCGCGTGATGGGCGCCCTGGCGCGCGACATTCTGTCGCTCAGTTTCAGCCAGGGATTTTCCACCATCACCATGCAGCTCGCGCGTAACGTCTTTCCCGAGCGCATCAGCAGGGAAAAAACCCTCGTCCGCAAGATCAAGGAAGCAAAGGTTGCCCGCGAGATTGAGGACAAGTTCGACAAGAAGAAGATCCTCGAGCTCTATCTCAATCAGATTAACCTGGGCAACGGCGCCTACGGGGTGGAAACGGCGTCCCAGCGTTATTTCGGCAAGTCGGTACGCGACCTGAACGTCGCGGAAGCTGCCACGCTCGCCGCGCTGCCCAAAGCACCGGAGAGATACAACCCGAAACGGCATCCCGAGCGTGCCATACAGCGGCGCAATACCGTCATCGAACTCATGCGCAGGAACGGTGCGATCAGTGATGCCGAGGCGAGCGGCGCCAGATCGTATCCGCTCCAGCTCGCGAACAAGACCGATGCCGGCGACACCGCCCCCTACTTTGTGGAGTGGGTCAGGCAGCAGCTCGACGCACAGTTCGGCCGACAGCTCTACGAGCAGGGTCTTCGCGTTTTTACCACGCTCGACCTCGATATGCAACTCGCGGCGGAGCGTTCGCTCGAGCGACAGATTCGCCGTATCGAGAGTGGACGCTTCGGTAAATTCACGGGCGAGAGCTACGAGCGCTATAACGCTCGCAGCCTCGCCGGCGCGGAGCCTGGCAGGAATTCGCCGTATCTCCAGGGTGCGTTCGTCGCGATCGATCCCCGTAATGGCGGCGTGAAGGCGATGATCGGCGGCCGCGACTTCTACGACTCGAAGTTCAATCGCGCGACACAGGCGCTGCGTCAACCGGGCTCCGCGTTCAAGCCGATTGTATATGCAGCGGGTGTGCAGAATGGGCGTGCGCCTTCGTACATTCTTGCCGATACTGCGATCTCGGTAGAGCAGGGAACAGGCACGCCGTGGACGCCGAAGAACTACGACGGCCGCTTTGCCGGAATGATGCCGATGAGGCGGGGCCTGTACGAGTCGCGCAACCTGATCGCCATTCAGCTTGGCATGGAGCTCGGCCCAAATACCATCATCGGCGAGGCGCGCAACTTCGGCATCACGACTCCGATCCCGCCCTATCCTTCCATCTACATCGGCTCGGCCGATGTGTATCCGCTCGAAATGGTCGCCGCCTACGCGCCGTTTGCAAATCAGGGAATCCGCGCGACACCCAATGCAATCCTGCGCGTCGAGAACGCGCGACAGGAAGTGCTTTGGCAACAGACACCATCGCGAACGACGGTGTTGTCGCCTGAGGAGTCGTGGATCATGGTCGACATGATGAAGGACGTGATCCGGCGCGGGACCGCAGCAGGAGCGGTATGGGGCGCCGGATTTCACGTGCCGGCCGGCGGAAAGACCGGAACAACAAATGACGGCACCAATGTGTGGTTCATCGGTTACACAGCCGACCTCCTGGCCGGCGTGTGGCTTGGATTCGACACGCCGAAGAAGATCATGTCCGACGCGCAGGGCGGGCGCCTTGCCGCCCCGGCGTGGACGCAGTTCATGACCGAGGTTTACAGAAGAAAGCCGGCGCCTCCCGACTGGCCGCGGCCCGCATCAGTCATCAATCGAGAGATCGATGTGTCGACCGGGTTGCTCCAGACTCCGTACTGCCCCCGTGAGCTGGTGCGAACCGAGTTCTACGTTCCCGGCACCGAGCCGACACGCGAGTGTGACAAACATCTCGGCTACACCACGCCGGGCTTTGGCGATACCCTTGGACTCGGCGCCCCGCCTCCCACGTACAATCCGTCTCCGGGAAACCGCGTGACGCCGGGCGCCGCGCCGATACCACGGAGGGATACATCCCGCGTCCGTACCGACACCACGCGGATGCTCGATTCACTGATCACGCCCGACGCTCGGTAGCGTGTCACCCAGTCACATGAATAGCTTTGCTCATCACCGAGCACACCAGAGGAGCGATGGAACGGTCCGATAATCACCACCGGATATGGCGGGACGGAAAGTTCGTGAATTGGGAAGACGCGACCCTCCACGTGATGAGCCACGTCGTCCACTACGGATCGAGCGTGTTCGAAGGTATCAGATGCTACGCGACGCCAGAGGGTCCGGCGATCTTCCGCCTTGGCGACCATATGCGCCGCCTTGCCGACTCATGCCGCATCTACCGCATGCCGCTCGAGCACTCACAGGAAACCCTCATTCAGGCATGCATCGACACTGTTGCCGAGAACGAGTTGCCGCACTGCTACCTTCGCCCCGTGGCCGTGCGCACCGGAGAGCAGATGGGAGTGCTTCCAACTGAATGCCCGCTCGAGGTCTTCATTATTCCGTGGACTTGGGGGCGTTACCTCGGGCACGAGGCACTCGCCGAGGGTGTGGATGTTTGCGTGTCGAGCTGGAGGCGTCCCGCTCCCGACACCATCCCGACAATGGCAAAGGCGGGGGGAAACTATCTCAATTCACAGTTGTCGAAGATGGAAGCGAAGCTCGACCACTATTCCGAGGGAATCATGCTCGATTCGTTCGGGCACCTCTCCGAGGGAAGCGGCGAGAATCTGTTTCTCGTCCGCGACGGTCGGCTGCTCACGTCCCCGATTTCGGCAGGTATCCTGAACGGCATCACGCGCGACTCGGTCGCGCGCATCGCTCGTGACATGGGGCTGGAGGTGGTCGAGCAGGTGATGCCTCGTGAGATGCTGTACATCGCCGACGAAATGTTCTTTACCGGCACAGCCGCAGAGATAACGCCCATCAGGTCGGTTGACCGTATCCCCGTGGGCGACGGCAAACGCGGCCCCATCACGCTTGCGATCCAGGAGCAGTACATGGGCATCGCCGAAGGCAGGCTTCCCGATCACTATGGGTGGCGGACGCTGGTACCGACCGGAGTTCACGCGGGTATTTAAGCTTTACTGGTTGTATATTGCAGCTTCGCTGTAATGCGGTGTCAGGGAGGGTGCTTGATCGTAGGATGTCTTGCACTGAACGCTTCGTTCGAGCCGCTCACGATGGTGCCGCTCAGACGAGCGTTACGGTTGGTCATTGACGGCAAAGCCGAGATAGTCGAAGCGGACCCTGGCAGAGTGGTCCGCTCCGAGCGGCTTACACTGCCACGCCCGGCGGTGATCCGACTCACGCGCTTCATTCATGTGCCGCGCCGCTTCCGCCGTCAGGTGACGAACACCTTCCTCTTCGCGCGAGACCGCTATCGTTGCGAGTACTGCGGCCGGCTGCAGATTGAGCTCAAGCCGCGCGAGTCACTCACGCGCGACCATCTCATTCCGCTTTCGCGCGGTGGAACGAACGAGTGGACCAACGTCGTCACCGCGTGCAGCCCCTGCAACACGCGGAAGGCGAATAGTCTTCCGAGCGAGATCGGGATGCATCCGATGCACGCTCCGGTAGAGCCCCATTTCGTCCACCTGAGCTGGGCGGTACGACGTTTGACGCCGACGCAGGCGCGGTACATCCGTCTATTTTACGGAGAAGAGACGCTGCACCACCTGGAAGATCTCGAACACCGCCATCCGCACAACGGGCAGTTGGTGCATGCGCAACATTCGCACGCTCATGGACACGGTGCCCACCCGCAGCATCACGGCCGGAAAGTGCCCGACCTGGTTTCGTAGCGGCGCTTCTCCCCGCCCAGTATTCGCACCATCACAGTCCGGACGCCGCGGCCAACCGCAGTGCCCGGATTTCCTTTTCCGCGCACCGCCGGCTTGAGCTCGCCGCGCAGCCATCGCTCCACTTCATCGAGCTCTGTCAGTGAAAGCGTCTCGATATCGACTACGAGGTTGTAGTAGGACTTCTGGCCGCGCTTCGGCGGTCGGATTGGCGCCGGAAACGGGAAATCCACCGCTGCCTCCGCTTCGGCGATCGTGCCGTAGCTGCCAAGCGAGATAGTCTTTTTCTTCACCACCCGAAAGACCTGAAATTCCTTGCTCAACGCATCGTAGCGAACCACTACATCCCACTCCGCCTCAGCGGCGATGTCGTCGAACCACCCGCCCGTAGTCCATCGCTCAACTCGATAGTGGAGGCGAGCGGGGAAGCCGTTGCGCAACAGATCGAGCATCGCCCCGTCGGTGACCAATGAGCTGGAGCGCACCGAAGGTGGCTCAGTCGAGAGAACGGACTTGTCCGGCATCACGAGCGACACCTGCGGCTTCTGTGCTGAAGCCGGCGCACTGGCGAGGAGCGTCGCGATCAGGACGAGCTTCAGCTCTTGCTTCATTGAACTAGAAACGGTTGCGGATGCGCACAAATACGTTAGCGGGCTCCTTCGCCACGGACACAGCCTTGGCTACGTAGATGCCCGCAATCCCGAGGTCGAGTCCGATGCCGACATCGGTGCGATAAGTGTCGAATCCCGGCATCGACCACGCGGGAAACTGCAACGACCCGTCTCTTGGCCCCACTCGCCATCCGCGGCCGGCATCCGCAAAAACCACGGCCGCAGGCTTCACCCGAAATGCCGCGCCACGAACTCGAATTCCGTTTCGATTGAATACGTCGAGAAGCTCCGATACCAACTCATGCCGGTACTCGAGCTGACCAAGCGCAACCCGCTCGCACTCGGCTGGACGTCCGGGAAGTGGCCCCGTGTCGGGAGAACATTGCCCGACGTCTGCACCAATTCCAATGCGCTTGAAATCGAATCCTGGAAGAGTGCCGATTCCGCCAACGGAGAGGCGCCGCTCGAGCGGCAGTGGATCACCATGCAGCCACCCTCCGACGACGAGGCGTGCATTGAGCTGGCGCTTGGGAGAAATGCGGTTGTAGCGTCGGAGATCAAGAAAGCCGCGCCCATAGACCAGCTTCTTCATGCCGGTCAATGGGTCTCCCGCAAGTCGCGTCCCTTCCACGCGGAAGTCACCGCGGCCGCGCTCATACTTCGCGTTGATAAGCCAGCCAACCCATGGGTCGACCGAGCTGTTTCTCGTGTCGAGATCGACGCTCAGGTCTGCCAGGCGCACCAGCCCGTCGTTGATTCCCGGATTGACGCGCCACGATTCATCACCGCGAAAGAGCGTGAATACATCGCGGGACCGCCGTGAACTCCACCGTTCGCTGGCGTAGCCGGCGGAGATGGACGCCACGTCGCTCCTGAAGAATGATGCGTACGCGCGAGCTCCATGGCGACCGAAGTAGTCGAAGTAGTCCCGCTTCCAGAAGAACGCAGCGAGCCCGCCATCGGGTTCGCTCAACTGCCACGGTTCGACCTTCTCGACGAGATCGAACGACGTCGCTCCGACCGCGTATCCGCGCCTGCCGCGCAACCGGAGTTCAACGCTGAGCCGGTGCCCGATATTCTCCGCATCCCACTTGAGACTGTGGGCCGAGCGGAGAATGCCGAGTGCCGAAACGCTCAGGTCGGCGCGCCCGAGACGGCCCTTGTATGTGGGCCCGATGAGAATCGGAAGTCCCTCAACGCGATTGTAGGTCTTACCCGACGTAACCGTGAGGCCGCCGTTGTCGTCGTCAGATAGCCAGCCGATATCAGGGGTGGAGTCGTTCACCGGCTCGGGCTGTTGACCCGATGCACTGCCGGACCAAATCACTGCGGCGCAGAGTGTCGCCATGATTTGAGCGACAGGTCGGCCAAGCATTGCGCGTCGCGCCTGTGAAAGCATCGTATGGTACCTGGAAACGGGCTTCGTTGGGATTGGGATCAGCGGGCGTCGAGGCCGAGCCGCTTCATGCGACGATAAAGATTGGGTCGGTCGGTCGTGAGAAGTCTCGCCGCTTCGGCGATGCTACCCCCAGAACGCCGAAGCGCCGACTCGATCATTTCTTTTTCATACACATCGAGCATCTCCCCGAGACCGCGGGGACTCACTTCGGCAGTGGTGCTCGGTGCGCGCGCGGCGGACAATTGCTCTCCTGGCGGACGGAGAATCATCGATACGTAGGCCGCGTCGATTGCGGCTCCGGGATTGATGATCGATATGCGCTCGACGATGTTCGCCAGCTCGCGCACGTTGCCTGGCCAGGAGTGCGCCTCGAGAGCGGACATTGCTCCGGGTGTCCACGTCGGTGGGAGCTGGCCCGTACGCTTGAAGTGCAAAAGCGAAAAATGATGAACGAGCTGAGTGACGTCTCCGTTTCTCTCGCGCAACGCCGGAAGTGCGACTGGTATCACATTCAGGCGGAAGAAAAGGTCATCACGGAATGCGCCGTCGCGTACAGCTTTTGCGAGATCGTGGTTGGTCGCTGCAATGATCCGCACGTCGATGCGAATACTCCGGCTTCCGCCAACGCGATGGATTTCCTTCGCCTCGATTGCCCGCAACAGCTTCGCCTGGGCATCGAGGCTCAGGTCGCCGATCTCGTCGAGGAAGAGCGTGCCCGTGTGCGCAAGCTCGAATCTTCCGATTCTCGCCTGCGTCGCGCCGGTGAACGCGCCTCGCTCGTGACCGAACATCTCGCTCTCCACGAGATCGCGTGGAATCGCTGCGCAGTTCACGCGCACGAACGGCTTGTCGCGCCGCTCGCTGGCATCGTGAATCGCGCTGGCGACGAGTTCCTTCCCGGTGCCCGACTCTCCGGTAATGAGCACTCGCGCATCGCTCACGGAGACCTTGTCGATCAACTGGCGCACCGCGTCCATTTGCAGGCTGTCGCCTACCATGTCGCCGGCAAGGCCAAGCTCTTCGCGCAGCTCACGCGCGACCCGCCGTGACTGGCGCAGCTCGAGTGCAGCGCCGAGCGCGAACAAAACGCCTTCCGGTGTGAGCGGTTTCTCGAGAAAGTTGACCGCGCCGAGCTTGGTGGCGCTCACGGCGTCGCTGAGGCCGGCCCGCCCGCTCATCATTATCACCGCGAGCTCGGGATGGGCCAGACGGAGTCGCGCGAGTGTCGCCATTCCGTCCAGCTCACCCGGCATCATCAGGTCGAGCAGCGCCGCATCTGGTTCGTCCTCGCTGGCCTTCGCAATCCCCTGAGCCCCGCTGGCCGCCTCTCTGACTTCGTAACCCTCGGACGAGAGTAGTGCTCCGACCATCCGACGGATGTTGGGTTCGTCGTCTACGATCAGGACGCTTGCCACGCTACGGGTTTGCCGAGCCCGCCGACGCCGAAGACTTCTGGGGCAGCGCAGGAACGTCCCTGGCTTCCGAGAGAAGCTTCGTCGTAAAACGCTGACCCTCTGAAATGCGCTCTACTTCGACGGCGATAGAGTCGATTGATTGCTCCATTCGCTCGAGGCGACTGAGCACTTCACCCGGTATCTGAGGGCGTTTCGCTTCTGCCTCGACCTTGGCGGCGATCGCCTTCACCATCGGCCGGCCAACTACTATCGCGATGACCATAGCGAAGAAGCCGAGCGGGACGAACAGCCCGATCATCTCAGGACCCATTTGGCGAACTCCTTTGAACGGCGCCAGTGAGCGCCGGAAGTAGAAATCGAATTTGTGTACCCTCACCCAACGTACTGGTCGCCTCGACGGTTCCATCATGCGCGAGCACGGCTTGACGCGCAATCGCCAGCCCCAGGCCCGTACCACCTGGTTTTTGCGTGACATATGGATCCCAGATACGGCCGAGGTCTGCCGGCGCGATTCCCTTGCCGCTGTCGCTGACAGTTATCTCGACCGCGTCGCGCCCGTTCAGAGAAGCTCGGGCGGCGGCGACCTCGATACGGCCGGAACTGTCGCATGCATCGACGGCGTTGAGGATTACGTTGGCGAGCGCTGCCGCGAGCGCATCGTGGTGTCCGACAATGTGCGGAAGGTCATCCGCTGCCCGGACTTCAACATCGATGCCTGGAGGCACGCCCGCACTCACTGCGTAGCGCACGAGTTCCGCTATATCGACCTCGGCGGACGGTCCTTCGGGAAGTCTACCGAATTCGGCGAATGCTCTGGCGATGCGCTCCAGTCGCATGGATTCGGTCGCAAGGACGTCGACCGTCTCGCGCAGCTCCGCGGGTACGTCGCGGCGCAATCGGTCGATCGCGAAACGGATGGGAGTGAGGGGGTTCTTGAGCTCGTGCGCCACGCGCCGTGCGCTTTCGCGATATGCCTCGAGGCGCTCGGCCTCCGCTGCGCGTTGTCTTCCGGTGTCGATGGCGGTGGCCATATCGCGCATGCGGTCGCGGAGCGTGGCAAACTCCGGGGCGCCGCGGGCAGCCTGCGCGTCACGCGACGGAAGCGGCTCGCCCTGGCCGATAAGCGCCGTCCATCCGACGATCTCGTCGAGCGGCCGGCTCATCTGCCGGCTCAGGTGTCCCGCGACGCGGGTAGCGGCAAAGCCGAACACCGCGAGCGAGATAATTCCCAGTATCGCGACGATCCGCACCGATCGATTGGCGATGAAACTGAACCGGCGCGCCTGCTCGAGCGAGGTCCTGAGCTCGCGTTCATGGGCATCGACAAGCCTCCGCTGCTCCCGCGCCAGTGGAAGGTCGCGGACTGCCGCGATGGCGCGCTGGCCACTCGCCGCGGCGCTCTCCCACGCGGCCCGGCCGCTCACCAGAGAAATGGCGCTCGTGACGCTCCCGCTCCATAGAAGGGTGAGGAGCGCAGCGGGCACAATCGCGAAAAGCGACAGGATCACGATGAGCCGCGTTCGGTACCGGAGTTGCTTCATGGGCATTCATCTATAAATTACAGGGCACACTGCGACTTCGAGGATTCGGGGGATGGCGAGCGATGAATGACGCCGACCGTCCCCGCCCGGACCTGAAGACGCGTGCCCCCAGGGCACAATGTTCTGGGGATCACATCCGGCTCGTGAAATCCCACCGCACGTAGTTGCGGCTCTCGACCGCGTACCACAAGACCACTCTTAATGACATTTCGTTCATCCCGGACCGCGCCGCCTGGGCCGCGCCGTCCGATCGCTCCGATTCATCGGGGCCCGCAGGCAGTATCTCATTCGTCGTCAGGCAGTCACTCGATTACTCAACAGATTCACCACGCGCCCAACGCTGCGCTTCTCATCGACTTTGACAACGTCACGATGGGAATCCGCTCCGACCTTCAAACCGAGCTCAGGAACCTCCTCGCCTCCGATATCATCAAGGGCAAGGTCTCGGTTCAGCGAGCGTACGCAGACTGGCGGCGGTATCCGCAGTACATCGTGCCGCTCGCTGAGTCGTCGATCGATATGATCATGGCCCCGGCGTACGGATCGGCCAAGAAGAACGCCACCGACATCCGCCTGGCGATCGACGCGCTCGAGCTTGTGTTCGTCAGGCCCGAGATCGGAACTTTTATCCTCCTCTCCGGCGATTCGGATTTTTCGAGCCTCGTGATCAAGCTCAAGGAGTACGGCAAATACGTCATCGGCGTAGGCATTCGCGAATCATCGAGCGATTTGCTGGTGATGAATTGCGACGAGTACTACTCGTATAACTCACTCGCTGGCCTGGTGAAGAGCGGCGAAGAAGAAGTCGTCAAGCGCGATCCCTGGGAGCTCGTGAGCGAAGCTGTTCAGCGCATGAAGCGCAACGGCGACGTGATGCGCGCAGACCGCCTCAAGCAGGTGATGCAGCAGATCGACAGCTCGTTCGACGAGAAGAACGTCGGCAAGGCGAAGTTCTCCCTCTTTGTCTCCGAAGCTGCCAGGCGAGGGCTTGTCTCGCTGAACAAGCTCGAGAACGGACAGCTCGAAGTAGACCTGCCGAACGCCGCTTCGGCGCCGAGCTCCATCGATGCACACGAAACCGCATCGACGGTATCCGCCGAAGCCCCCGTCGCAACTCCACCTGGCGAGGAGAGCGACGATCAGGATCGCGTACGTCGGGGACGTCGCGGTGGTCGCGGGCGCGGACGGGATCGTGAAGATCGCACGCCGCGCGATGCAAAGACCGAAACGGCAGCCGCTCCTGTAGTCGAAGGGAGTCAGCCGGCCCCGGCTCCCGCGCCGGCAGCGGAAGTTCCGCGAGTCGCCGCTCCGCAAGCCGCCGCTCCGCGCGGCCGCACGCCAGCTCCTTCAGCGAAGGACGATATCGGATCGAGCGGATTACGACTCACGCGTGACGAAGCGTTCGACCTCGTCAGGCGCGCGGTCTCTTCGGTAACCAGTGGGGACACCGCGGTCCCCGCCTCGAAGGTTCGCAGCGCGGCGCGCAATCTTCTCGGCCGCGATAGCGAAAGCTTGAACGAGCGCAACTTTCTGCGGATCCTGCACGACGCGCACGACGCCGATGTTGTTGATCTCCGTCGTCGCGGTGGAGACTATGAAGTCGCCGCTTCGGTGGCCGCGCCCACTGTCGAGATCCAGCTCGAAGCTGCGGCAACGGCAAACGCGCCGGCTCCGAAGCCCGTTGTGGTGGCACCCCGTGGAATGGGCGCGCGAGGCACAGGTCGAGGCTCGATGGGAGCCAAGGCCGCGCCGCCCGCTCATCTGATGAATATGGGTGTCGTCGCTCCAAAGGTGACTCTGCCGATCGCATCAGCACCGGTTGCGGCTCCGACCAACACCGCGAAGCCGGCCAGGGACGAAGAAATGGTTGTGACTGCGAACAAGGCATCAGCCGATTCTGCCAAGGCACCTTCGGCTGGCGGAAGAAAGCGGAGCGCTGTTAAAAAGACGCCGACCGCGAAGCAGCCTGGCACCAGGAAGAAGGTCGCAGAAGCCTCGCCGGCCGCTTCAAAGGTTGCGAGACCTGCGCGAAAGAAAGCCGCTGCAAGGCCTACCGCGGGCTCGTCGAAGTCCTGATCCACAAAAAGGAAACCCCGCGCGATGCTGCGCGGGGTTTTCCTGTATCTGCATGGGCCGAATTCTCAAACGCGATTTCTTCGATCGAGAAACAGAACTCGTCGCGCGCGAACTGCTCGGAAAGATTATCGAATGCAGGACCTCCGGCGGCCTTGCGAGCGGTACTATCGTTGAGACAGAGGCGTACGTAGGAGAGCACGACCCTGCGTGTCATGCAGCCGTTGGCAGAACCGGGAGAACGGAACCTCTGTATGGAAGGCCCGGTTCATCATACGTCTATTTCATCTACGGCATGCACTGGTGCTTCAACGCCGTGACTCGCGGCGAAGGTTTACCGAGCGCCGTTCTGGTGAGAGCGGTCGAGCCGGTGTCAGGGGTCGAGCTGATGCGGGAGCGGCGCGGGTCGCGGATTCGTGGCGTGAGCGTCACCAATGGCCCAGGCAAGCTCTGTGAGGCCCTCGGCATCGACGGATCGATGAACTCGCTCTCGCTTCAACGCGGGCCGCTGGTGATCCGTGAAGGCCGGTCGGTTGACGATCGCGATATAGTTATCGGTCCGCGCATCGGAATCATGAAAGCAGTCGACTGGCCACTTCGATTTTTCATCGGGGGAAACGCGTGGGTATCCAGACCTGCGCCGCGAAAGCACGGAGACACTGACAACAAGCGGCAGCCGGAGAACGCGTAACTCAGCGCCCTCGGCTGTCTATCGCAGTCCTTCTCTCGATCCGCTGAAGTTGTAGCGCACGCCGGCTTCGAAGAATCCCAGCAAGCTGTCGCTCAGCAGAAAACGCGAGCTCGTCGGTGCGACGGATGCCTGAACGAACACAGCGGCGCGACGGAACTGCGCCTGCACGCCGGCCATTCCGAGGACCGCCGACTGCGTGCGCCGTTCGTCTACGCGGTCGAATACAGTGTCATCCAGCTCGCTCTCGGTTTCTGAAATCAGCGGCACTGCTTCGCCGATTACGTTCAGCGTGAGTCCAAGCCCGGCGTACGGCCGGAGCTGCCCAAACCTCTTGGGAAATGCCAGCGCGGCGAATCCGACGCGACGGAGTTTGTTTACGCGAACCGCGCGCGAGCCGCCATCAGCGCTGGGATCGAATACGGCGGAAAACGCCGCAACGTTCGATTGGTCGAGCGAGACATAGAGTGCGCCGTGTGTACGCGTGACCAGCCACTCGATGCCATACGTCGGGGCGTTCTCCGAGCTTCCGAGCGTTGGGGAGAACGTCGACACGCCTCCCTTCACGCCCCAGAACCACGAGTCTTCAAAGTCGCGGGTTCGCTGAGCGGATGCTGCTGCGGGAACGAGCGCCGCGCATAGAAGCCCGGCAATGAACCATTTCGATTTTCGCATTCTAGCCATGCCCCTGCCGGCGGGGCGCAAGCTCCACCGGCCGTTGGTGCGACCGGGGAGAGTCACACGATTCTCAGATTATGCCGAGCTTCCCGCCGACGCTTCTGAAGGCGGCAATCGCCTCGTCGATATCGTCGCGTGTGTGAGCCGCACTCAGCTGGCATCGAACGCGTGCCTGGCCGTGCGGGACCACTGGAAACCCGAATCCCGTAACAAAGACGCCTTCCTCCAGCAACATGTCACTCATTCGGATTGCGGTAGCCGTTTCACCAACGATTATGGGTACGATCGGCGTTTCCCCCGGCAGTGGCTTGAACCCTGCCTCCGTGATCTGCTCCCGGAAATAGTTCGCGTTATCCCGGAGTTGCTTTACCCTGCCGGGATTGGCTTCCAGAAATTCGATCGCGGCGAGCGAGCTGGCGGCGACAGTCGGTGGAAGGGCATTGGAGAAGAGCTGGGGGCGCGACCGCTGAGTGAGCATGTCGCACAGGGATGCCGGGCCGGCGACAAAGCCCCCGGCTGCGCCACCGAGCGCCTTGCCGAGGGTCGAGGTGATCACATCGACTTCACCGAGCACTCCGAAATGCTCGGCCGTGCCGCGGCCCTTTTCTCCGAGTACGCCGGTGGCGTGCGAGTCGTCCATCACGACGATCGCATCGTGACGCCGCGCGATCTCGAGAATGTCAGGCAGTTTCGCGATGCTTCCTTCCATCGAGAAAACTCCGTCGGTCCAGATGATCCGCCGCTTCGCGTCCTTGCCGGTCGCGAGTCTGGCTTCGAGGTCCGCCATGTCCGAGTGAGCGTACACCGCGGTGGTGCACTTCGTGATTGACTTTGCAAGTCTCAATGAGTCGATGATCGATGCGTGGTTGAGTGCGTCGGATACGACGAAGTCGCCCTGCTCAACTATCGTCGCAGTGAAGCCCTCGTTGGCGTTCCAGGCTGATACGTAGGACAGCGACGCCTCGGTGCCGATGAGCCGGGCGATCGCGGCCTCGAGATCGCGATGCACAGTGAATGTGCCACAGATGAACCTGACGCTTGCCGTGCCCGCACCGAACTTGTCCAGCCCCTCGTGACCCGCTTTCACTATGGCGGGTTCAGCAGCGAGTCCAAGATAATTGTTCGATGAGAGTATCAGGATTTCGCCGCGACCTTCCATGGTTACACGCGCGGCCTGCGGAGAATCGAGGTAGTTGAGCCGCTTGTATACCCCGTCGGCTTTCAGCTTCGCGAGCGACTCTTCGAGCTCGGCCCCGAACTTTCTATTCAGTGTCAACGTGTGGCTCCTATGCGATCTCGAAGATGACCTTGCCCGCGTCGCCCGACTTGATGGCCTGCATGGCAGCCTCAAAATCGGACATGGGAAAGCGGTGAGTGATCACGGGTGTAGGGTCGAACTCGCCAGCGCGGAGAAAGCGGGTCATCTGATGCCACGTGTCGTACATGCGGCGCCCCACCACTCCGTAAATCGTGATTCCCTTGAAGATCACTTCTTTCGGGAGATCGAGTTCTATAGGCTTGGAAGGAATGCCGAGCATCTGTACGCGGCCCCCGACTCGCACGAGCGCGAGTGCCTGATGAATCGCAGACGGCACGCCCGACATCTCGAGCACAACATCAACGCCGAGTCCGCCGGTTGCGTGCTTCACCGCGGCCTCGGCCTCGTCGGGTGTGACGACGTCGTGTGCTCCCATCGTCTTCGCGAGCGCGAGTCGTCGTGGATTGATGTCGGATGCGATTACCCTCGACGCACCGGCAGCGCGGCAAATGCCGACGGCGAAGATGCCGATCGGACCGCATCCTGTGATGAGCACTGTGGCTCCGGGGATTTCCGCCGTGAGTGCCGTGTGGAACGCGTTGCCCATGGGGTCGTGAATGCCGCCGATCTCGTAGCTGATCGCATCATCCAGGTGCCAGACGTTTGTCGCCGGCATCGCTATGTACTCAGCAAAGCATCCGTCGCGGTCTACGCCGATGATTTTTGTATTCGGGCAAACATGCGCGTTGCCAGTTCGGCACAGCAGGCATCGCCCGTCGACGATGTGCCCCTCGGCGGTAACACGGTCGCCCTCCTGCACGTCGGTTACGAGGCGTCCAACTTCGACCACATCGCCTGCGAACTCGTGGCCCACCACGAATGGCGGCTTGCACCGTCCGCTGGCCCAGGCATCCCATTCGTAAATGTGAACGTCGGTGCCGCACACACCGGCGCAGCGCACGCGAATCAATACTTCGTCGTCTCTGATGCGAGGCTCGGGAACGTCTCGCAACGTGAGACCCGGACCTGCGGATTCCTTCACGAGGGCTTTCACCTGGGCCGATGCTCCGAATGTCGTGGCGGTTCAACTGTGGAGTGAATACGCGTGAACGCGCCCGTAAGCTGACACGTATCCATTTGGTTTGGAAGAGCACGATGGAGCTTGAATGTGCTGGCGTCTGCATCGATTGACGTGCGATTCACGGACGGTTCGCGTGATGAGCGATTTGGTCAACGTCACAAAACGAAAAAAAACTCATTGCGCCCAATTTCCGATGCCTCTATATTCGCGCGTAGTTACGAATGCATTGCATGCATCATGCTCTTCGTAACTACGCGTGCCAGTCCGGACGCGCAGAGGTACCGCCGGTTCCACCGGGGAATCGGCGAGAGTACAAACTCCATCACGGAGAATCAAATGGCTGCAAAGAAAGGCGGACGCAAGGCTGCAAAGAAGGGCGGCGCGAAGAAGGCCGCAAAGAAGGGCGGCGCCAAGAGAAAGGCCGCGAAGAAGGGCGGCGCCAAGAAAAAGGCCGCGAAGAAGCGTCGCTAGCAGTCTGCCAGCATAGTAGCTGGTTGAACTGAATTACAAGAAAGCCGGCCCGTGAGCCGGCTTTTTTGTCGCCCCTGATCAACGATTTCTCCTATGAGACCGCATCAGCGAGAGTACCTGGCATTGGCAAGCTCGAGTATGCGGTTGATCAGCGCGGGATACTCGATACCATCCTTCGCGGCGGCGGTCGCGAACTCGGCGCTCCGTTCCAGATAACAGTTGGGATTCACCTCGATGACGTAGATCTCCTCTTTCCCGGTAACCCGGAGATCGACGCGAGCGTAGTCGCGAAGTCGGAGCGCCTGAAAGGAATCGACAGCAGCTTTTTGCATGCGCTGGGTCAATTCGTCGCTGAGGTCGGCTGGAAAAACCGATTTCGTTCCTTCGAACTCCGCGCCTTTCTCATCGCCGTCGTCTCCCCATTTTGCTTCCCAGCTCGCGATCTTCGGGCGGTCGGCGGGATAGCCAGTGAAATCCAGTTCCATCACGGGTAGCGCCTTCACCTCGCTGTTGCCGAGCACTCCGACATAGAACTCGCGGCCATCGATGAATTCTTCGGCGAGCACCGGGCCCTGATACTCCTGTTGAAGCGAGCTCATCGTCTGGAGGAGTTCCTGGACATCGTTGACGATGGATTTCTGCGTGATGCCCAGGGACGCATCTTCCTGCGGCGGCTTGAGAATGAGCGGAAATGCGATGTCACCCGCCCAGTCCACCGAGCCCCGGAACACCGTAGCGAAGCGGGCCGTCAGTATTCCATGAAAGCTCAGCACTTTTTTGGTGAGTGTCTTGTCACCCGCCATGATGAGGCCCGCTGGACTCGAGCCAGTGTAGCGCAGACCCAGCAGGTTGAGCAACGCTGCAACATTTGATTCGAGCGCACTTCTTCCGGCGAACGACTCGGCGACGTTGAAGACAACGTCCGGCCGGTTCGCCGTCAGTGATGTCACGAGTGGCTCGACCTGGTCGCTCACGGCAAGCCTGCGGCAGTCGTGGCCACCCTCCCGGAGTGCTCCTTCGATCTGCTCGAGCACCGGGTCCACTGGTGGTTCGAGGGCGTCCTGCGTGTGGAGCAGAGCGATGTTCATCGGCTTCCTTTTTTTCGTCGGTTGATCGATCCCGAGTATCGGTAGTTCATCATGACGGCGGTGCCGAATGCGCTGAGCTCGATGAGAGTCGATGCTTCAAGGCCGCGAACCCGAAGGTCGAGCAATTGTGCGCGCGTCCGTAGAAATTCCACGAACTGCCGGACGGCAGAAGGACTTTCTCCAGTCCAGTACGAAATGCGTCCGACGATTTCCCGGCGATGGGCGCTGAGAAATTCCGCAGCCGTTTGCGCGGCGGGGGCTTCGAGTGCGGACCCGAAAATGTTTCCGAGGTCGCCGTCGAAGATGCCGGAGTCGCGGATCGGCATTGCCGTCGCTGCACTGCGGTAGTGCTCCTCGAGCGAGTATCGCATTGCGTCCACGGGGATATCGTCGTCTGTTGGCGAAGGTGTATCGGGAGTGTCGCCCGCGACTTCGCCCAATACGCGATCGACGTATTCCAGTTTGTCGAGCGCGGCCCAGCCATCGTACGCTTTTCGCCAGTCGAGCCCGGGCGTGAGCCACACCGCGAACGACTCGGCGAAATCTTCATCGGGATGTTTCTGGGCATACCACCCCAGGATGTGGCGCACGTAGTCGTGTGAGAACGGGTCGGCCCGGTAGCGTTCGCGGTAGGGTCGCGAGTATGGCCCGAAGGTCTGTCGCCAGTCGGGCCTGTCGTACAATCGGTATGCGTAGTTGAAGGCGTGTCCAGCTTCGTGTCGCAGGAAGCGCATCGATTCCTGATCGGATTCGATTCCTTCGGCAAAATCGTCCTCGATTTTTTCGAGGCGGGGGTCGGCGAGGTAGAAGGGCACGCCGATGAGGGGAGTGCCGTCAGGGCACCCCCATTGGTCGCTCAGGTATACGGGAGGATGAAACTTCAGCCCTTTCTGGTCGAGCTCCTCATAGAGCTGGGCGACCATTCTCTCGACGCGGGTGCCGGGAATCGACAGTCCAAGGTCGGAGATTTTGCGACCCATCAGGGTCTGGCGTTCGCTCTCCCAGTCGGCGAATGACTCTTTCACGTTTGCGGCAGGGGCAAGTGGCGTACCGCATCAGGAACCCCGGGCCGATGCGGAGCCTACTATATAGATGGGGGGCCAATAGATCTCAGTAACCGCGTACTGTCATTTTGGGTTGAAAAAAAACGGCGGGCATGAGCGCCCGCCGCATCTACCTGACCCGCCCCGGCGCGTTTATGCCACCTTGCTCGCCACTTCGGCGAGGATCTCCGGGGCGGGCCCCCAGATGTAGGCGGATATCACGGGAAGTTGCTCTGCCCGGT
This sequence comes from Gemmatimonadaceae bacterium, assembly GCA_046593165.1. Classification (GTDB taxonomy): domain Bacteria; phylum Gemmatimonadota; class Gemmatimonadetes; order Gemmatimonadales; family Gemmatimonadaceae; genus UBA4720. The sequence continues at coordinate 10,726 of JBKJRW010000048.1, read as the reverse complement.
CGCCGCGCGAGATGATAATTCCGAGCGGCTCATCGCGCTCATTTTCCAAACGAATTTTCTTCTTCATGCTTGCTCTCACAGGTTTCGAATCCGGAACCGTGCCGGATGCTCACCTCAAAGCACCCCTGATGCCAGGCATGCGAGAAATCCTAAGTCGTTGAATTGTAGTGTGTTGCCGAAGTGAGCCGAAGGTCGGGAGCATGATTGCGTCGCAAAACGACACGCTGGAATGGGGACAGTCCGTGTCGATACGACACGGAAGAGGGGCTCGGTTTTGGCGCCCTATACCTTCAGGCCACCGCTTTCCGCGCCAGGAAACTCCTCGACGTCGCTCCGTCGTCGAGGACGGAGATGGTCCACCCCTTGTAGCTCCGGCGAAGTTCCGAAAGCGACGGCTCGCCATGGCTCGCGATGATCGTATCCACCAGATGCACGCCGCCATCTCGCGTTGCGCTCTGAAGCACCGCGATCACTTTCGAGCGCTCCTCGGTGGTGAGACCCGCAAATGCGGCAGGCGTGCAAACGACTGCGTTAAGAGGCTGATCGGGAGCCCATTCCTTGAGCCCTACGTGAAGTGTGTCGATTCGGCCGGAGAGAAGAGCCACTTCGTCCTGATTGCGCGACACTTCGGCTCCGGCGCCCGCGGAGTCGATCGTGGTCACCGAACAGCCGTGCGCCGCAAGGTACAGCGCAGCATTGGCTGCGCTCGGTCCGGCAACCAGCACATGTGAATCCGCCGGGAGACGCACTTCACGCGCGAGCGCGCTGTCGGGGCGGACCCCCCAGTGCTCGGGACGACGGAATTCTTCCTGTTCCTTGAGGCGCTTGAGCTCCTTCGTTCGCCATGTCGAATACGATGGAATGCGCCGTCGCTTGCGGATTATGCGGTCGACTTCGTCGCAAAGAAGCAGCTCGTTCATCGCGAACTGTGGCTGCGATTCCAGCGACGCCACGGCCTCATCGCCAATTTTCAGGAGCGCCGTGCGCGAGATCGACTCTTTGTAGAGTTCGATATCGTTCTCAACGTACAGATCGTATTCGTGTTTGAGCGATCTTGGTGCTGACTTGTCCATCAGTTCGGGAAAGATGGTGATGCGTGCTCCCGGCGCTCTCGGAGGAAGGTAGAAAATCCTGGCGCGCGCGCAAGTGTTTTGTTGAACTCACAACGAGGAGAAATGCCTGAGTTACCCGAAGTCGAGGCAGCCATGCGCCGCCTGAGAAAAGCAGTACTAGGCAAAACCATCGCGCGAGCGAAGGCAATTCATCCGGCTCTCCTGCGGCAGTTTCCCGACGCTGCCGCACGACAGTTGCGCCACCGGCGAATAGAGAAAGTCGAACGGCGCGGCAAGCATCAGCTCATCGGCCTCGACACCGGCGCGACTCTTCACGCTCACTTCCGAATGAACGGGGATTGGCTGATCACCTCTGGAGACGAGCCACTGGATCGCTTCACTCGCGCGTACATCGAGCTTACCGATGGGACACGAATCGAACTGCACGACTCGCGGGCCTTATCGGCATTGACACTCCACGAAAAGGGCGTCGATCCGCTTCCCTCACTGGGAATGGAGGCCAACGATCCAGCGCTCACCGCCGCTCACCTCAAGCAGGCACTCGCTCGCCGCCGCACCGCGATCAAGCCCGCACTGATGGATCAGAAGGTGATCGCGGGCCTCGGAAACATCTACGCCGCAGAGGCGCTGTGGAGGTCCAGGATCAGCCCGCGCGCTGTTTCATCCGCCATGCGCCTGTCGCGACTGGCAAATCTGGTGGACGCTATCCGCCACGTCATCGGTGGAGCGAACAGGCCTCCGGGCCGGTACACCGACACGGAGTTTCGCGGGCGATTCCAGGTTTACGACAGGGAAGGGGAGCCATGTCGGCGCTGCGGAATGTTGGTGCGACGCATTCAGCAGGCGGGCCGGTCCACATACTTTTGTTCCAAGTGCCAGAAATCCTGAGCGGCTCAACAACTCAACTCCGAGCTTTTAAAGGCTATAATATACTTGACACACCCATAGAACGCGTGCTACCTTTTTGGCCATGTCTAATACAAGGCCGTTCGTTGGGGCTGCCCTCGTCTGCGAAAAGGTACTCCACGAAAAGGATGGCGTTTTGAGCGTCATTCGCATGGTTGATACTTTTTATGTGGAGCCGTTAAAGCAGAACGTGCCGGGCGTGGTTGAGGGTGTTGAGCTGACCGCGCTCGCAATGCTGAAGTCCGGCGACGTGAAAGGGGAGTCCGAAATCTCCTTCAAGTTTCGGACTCCCCAGGGTATCACGATCGACGCGCCCCAAAAATTTCCGGTGCTCCTCAATGGCGGAGAGCATGGGGCAAACGTCATCATGAGATTCAACCTGCCCGTTCCTGATGCCAGCGCCTATGGGCTGTACTGGTTTGACGTTCTCTGGAACGGAGACGTTCTCACAAGCGTGCCGTTTAAGCTGGTACTAGGACCGCGTGAGCCTGCCGCCGATAAGCCGGGCTAGCTGTGAAGTAGGGGAGCCGTACAGTCTCTGCCCCGGCTACGCTCAGCCTGACACTCACCTGAATGTTGTCAGCGAGTAACCCAAGGTCCGATCGCATTTCGGCATCACTCAGGTGGCCGCTCGAATGTTCAAACAAAGAGAGTTCGATAGCCGAAACCAGTTCTTGGGCTGAAGGCGAACTGTCCTGGTGCATGTTCCAGCTATGCGCGACAAGCCAGTCGTCGAAGTCGTCCAATGACATGTGGCCCTGTAGGTGCGCGATCAATTTTTTCCTGACTTCTGATTCCTTTATCATGGCCCCACCTATAACGGTTCGCATCGACGTATGGGAAATGCGCTGCAAGTTCAATCGCGGTAAATACTGGTCACGCCTACAGTCAGGCGAACTTACTGCCAACTACACCAAAAGTAAGCATCCTGCTCCGCCGTCGTCTGGTCAACCCCATTGTACCCATAGTCAAGACGTTAGTTACCTCGATTCGAAAGGTCAGGAGGTCGCGAGAGTTCACCAATACCTCTTGCCCGATCAGACGCTAGGGGGTGGAGGGAAACCGGACCCCAAAAGACTTCGCGAGGGCAACATAGTTTACCGACTTCCCCAGAAGCCAAAGGACGACCCTTCAGAGCCCGTGCAACCGGTCGTACTTGCCGGACTAAGGCTCCAAGTAATGAAAATATGGGGTCCAATCCGTTGTCGGGTGTTTGGGCGTTAGTCGGTCCTCTTGCGCATCCTTTTCGGCTTTGGCTTATGCAGTTCGTCCTTGTCCACGGCGACGATCCTCCGCGTGAGATCGGTCATTTTCTCAAACGGAGTTTTCTCGTTCGCCTGGACTGGTTCGGCTGGTTTCATTTTCGTTTGTTCCTTCCGCGTTTAGGTGCGGTTTCGATTTGGCCTCACGTCGTAGCGGGCGACAAATCCGCCCCGATCAGACTGTTGTAGGTCAGTCTCTTTCCGACGACCATGCTGACCACTTGAGAAAAGCGGAACGCATCGTTTTCCTTTCGATTGTTGAAGCGGAAAGTTTGCTCGTCCAAGTAGCGGAAAACGTGGATAGGGTCAACACTCACGTAGGTGCCTTTGATGGTGCGCTTGAGGCAACTCCAGAAGTTCTCAAGGCCGTTGGTGTGGATGAGACCATCAACGTATGCCTTGCTATGGTCGATCACGCCGTGCTCGAAATGGTGCTTCAGTCCACGGTACGCGGCCAGCGAATCGGTATAGACAGCCGAACCCCTTTCGGTGTTCGCGTGAATGGCGGGCTGAATGTCTCTGGCCTTCACATCGGTCAGGACAGCGGCGACACGACTGTGCTGTGCTTCTTCTCGGTGCCACGCTGAAGGAAGCCGATGACCGCGACCTTACCACCGACGCCGGTGGTCTTGATGACCCGCGCCTTCTTCGCCTTGTGCATGTTGATCGCCTTGCCGCCAATGTAGGTCTCGTCGATCTCGACCGAACCCTTGGCCTTGTCGAAGCTTTTGGTCTGCATGGCAAGACGGATACGGCCAAGCATAAACCACGCGGTTTTCTGTGTGACACCCAAGCCCCGCGCCACCTCGTAGGAGCTGATGCCGTTCTTGCTGTTGGCAAGCATCCAGAGCGCGGGAAGCCACTTATCCAGAGCAAGCGGCGAATCCTCAAAGATCGTCCCAAGCTTGACCGAGAACTGTTTCCGGCAAACGCGGCACTTCCAGATACGCCGAGTCTTGAGGAAGTTCGGTTTCTCGGCCTTGCAGTGGTAGCACGACACACCAGTCGGCCACCGCAGGAAGGTCAGGAATTGAAGGGAAACGTCAGGGTCAGCGAAGTAGGTAATCGCTTCGCTCAATGTCTCGGGGGTCTTGATCTTGGTCATAGAGTGAATCTATGCTAAGATTTTGGGTGTGTCAAGTATATTATAGCCCTTTTAAAGACACCCCACGATGTTGGCGTGAACACCAATGATTGTTCCTGTTAATCAACGCGAGGCGTTCGCCGGTCTAATCCAGCGCCTGCAGGAGCGCCCCCTTTATGTACCCCGTCTCCGGAATCGTCAGTATCTCGGGATGATCCACCGGCTGCCCGCGAATCTCCCGCAATGCTATCCTCCGCCCGCTGTCCGCAGCCGCCGCAGCAAGCATCTCCATGAACAGCGCCTTGCTCACATGAAAACTGCAACTCGCGGTGAACAGCATCCCGCCATCCGACAACAGCCGCATCGCCCGCATGTTGATGTCCTTGTAGCCGCGCAACGCCGCCGGAACCGAACTCCGTGTCTTCGCGAACGCCGGTGGATCGAGCACAATAGTATCGAAACGAGCGCCATCCACTTCCTTCTGCTTCAGGAAATCGAAAGCATTCGCCTCGACAAAATCGATGTTGTCGAGGCCGTTGAGCGCCGCGTTCTGTGCAGCTCTCTCGAGCGCCTGCGCGGACGAGTCGATGGCCACCACCCTGTCCGCATTTCGCGCCAGATGCAGCGCGAACGATCCATGGTAGCTGAAGCAATCAAGGGCCATCCCCTTCGCAACATTGCCAGCAAGAACTCTGTTCTCCCGCTGGTCGAGGAATGCGCCAGTCTTCTGCCCGGTCCACGGCGCAGCAAGGTATCTCACGCCATGCTCGTCCACCTCAATTTCCCGCGGCACCTCACCAAAAAGCACGACCGTCTCGCGGGCGAGCCCCTCCTTTCCCCTCAGGGCTGCATCGTTCCTCGCCAGAACGCCATCAACGCGCAGCACATTCACCAGCGCATCCACTATTTCAGCCCTGAACGCCTCGAGGCCCGCGCTCATGAACTGCACCACCGCCCACCTGTCATACCTGTCCACGACCAGCGATGGCAGACCGTCGGCCTCGCCGTGTACCACCCGATACGCATTCGTCACCGCATCAAGCCCAACTCTCCGGCTCACCGCGCGCTCGATTCGACCGCGCCACCAATCCACGTCGAGTATCGCCTCAGCATTCGACTCGATGAATCGAAGCGAGATCTCGGACTTCGGGCTCCACAACGCGAGACCAAGCGGCCGGTTACGGCTGTCTCGCACACGCACGACACCTGCTTCCGTGCCCGGACGCTCGGCGACATCGCTCCGATAAACCCACGGATGGCCTGACTCCCAGCGTCTGAGCCCCTTCGTCGTGACCGCGGCTGTGTCCATTGCGTGAATCTAATCTCCGCGGGCCGGTACCTCCTTCGGCGCATCAGGTGTACGCTTCTTGCCTTGGAGACCGCATGATCCATTACGCATCAATCCTCGTCGGTGCCGCCGCCGGCGCCTTCTATCTTCGAGAGCGCCGGGCGCGCCTGGCAATCGAGCGCCTCGGCGCGGTTACGCTCGAGACTCTTCTCGATACGATTGATGCGAACAATCCCGTAACGGGGGCCCATGTTCGCCGGGTCGCAGATTTTTCCCTCATACTGGCCGAGTCGGCAGACTGCGATGAGAGAATGCAGCGGAGCGTTGAACGAATAGCGCTCTTTCACGATATCGGAAAAATCGACGGCGCGTTGAGCGACATCATCAACGAATCGTCAACGCTGACACCCGGTGAACGCAAGGCGATCAGAACCCATCCGCGCCGCGGAGCAGACGTGCTTCGCCCGCTAGCCGCGTTCTATCCTGACCTCCCCGAGGGCGTCTTGTCTCACCACGAGCGCTGGGATGGAACCGGGTATCCGAGATGTCTCCGCGGGAGTCACATCCCCCTCGCAGCGCGGATCGTGGCGATTGCCGACACCTTCGATGCCGTAACTCACTCGCGGTCCTACCGACACGCCCGATCCGCCGCAAAAGCCGTCGACGTCATCTCCTGCGGCCGCGGAACACAGTTCGATCCCGACCTTGTGGACCTGTTTCTCGCTCAGCCCGTCATGGACCAGATCATGGCTGCCATGCGCAAGGCGATGTCGCCGCAACGCCGAGGAGGCAATCGGAGGAGCCAGCCTGCACGAGCAAATGCTCCGGACATCACCTTCCGATGGCGAACGCGATCTCCCTCGCGGCAGCCTGTGGATCAGTAGCACCGAACACCGCTGCGATCACAGCAACGCCAGCGGCCCCAGCGTCGATCACGAGCCGCGCGTTCAAATGCGTGACACCGCCGATCCCGATTGCCGGCAATCCAGTCGCCACAGCCAGTCGCGCAAACTCATCGATTCCGATTGCCTGTCCAGCGTTGTCCTTCGATCCAGTCGCAAACACGGGCCCGATACCCACATAGTCGGCGTCCTTCGCGTTGGCTACCTCCTCATCGCAGCCAACAGAGGTACCGATGATGAATCCGGCTGGAGCAAAGGATCGCACGGCACTCACCGGAATATCGTCCGCTCCCAGATGAACGCCCGCAGCCCCCGCTGCGACGGCCACATCCGCCCGATCGTTCACAATCACTGGCACCCCAACAGCTCGCACCAGCTCGCGCGCTAGCGACACGAGATCGCGTGCCGAAACATCCTTCAGCCGAAGCTGGATGCAAGTCGCGCCACCGTGCGCTGCCGCAGACGCCCGTCCAATCAGGCCAACTTGTCCGTCCCGCACGTTATCGGTAATCGCGACGAGCCGGATAATCGATGAATCCATCACCTGCTTCCGGCGCCGCGCACCGCTTTTGTTGCTGCTTCGTGCTCGGCCAGCGTCCGTCGGAATTCGTGATGACCATCTGGCGCCGCCACGAAGTACAGGTACGGGACGCTCGCGGGAAACAACGCGGCGACAAGGCTTGGACCACCGGGGGAAGCTATTGGACCGGGCGGCAGGCCAGGATACTTGTAGGTATTGTACGGCGAATCGACTTCGAGATCCTTGAACAGCACACGCGGCGTGTGCTTGCCCAAAGCGTATTGCACAGTCGGATCTGCCTGAAGCAGCATCTTTTCGCGCAGCCGGTTTGTGTAAACCCCAGCGATCACCGGGCGCTCGCTTGACTTGCGCGCTTCCTTCTCGACGATCGATGCAAGTGTCACCACTTCATTTCGCGTAAGGCCGACCTGCACCAATCGCTCATCCCACTCGGGCTTCCATTCGCGCTCGAATCGACGCACAAGCTCGATGACAGCTTCGCGGGCAGAAGTTCCGACAGGAAAGGCGTACGTGTCGGGGAAGAGATACCCCTCGAGATTCTTGCCAGGTACGCCGAGGCGCTGGAGTAGAACAGGATCACGGACGGCGGTGTTGACTGAATCTGCAGGAACCTGAAGCGTCTCGCTCAGGAGCGGCACTATCTGGATGAGCGCGAATCCCTCAGGGATGGTAATCGTGTTTACCAGGCCATGCCCACCGTTCAGAGCGCCGACAATGTCCGACCAGGGAGTGCCACGCTTCAGAAGGTACGTGCCCGGCTTGATGTTGCGGTCGGCACGATTGACACGCGCGTAGAGCTTGAAGAGTGACGTCGGCCCCACGAGCCCGGCGTTGTGCAGCGAATCGGCCGCGGCCGAGAATGTTGCACCTCGTGGAACGATGACGCGAATTGGGGTTCCATGCGGCGCCGAACTGCACGCCCCGACGACAATGGAAAGCGCGACCACGAGAAACTTTCGATTCATGGATTCACGTCGAGCGCATGTTGCAGAAGTATCGCGGCCGCCATCGAATCGACATCGCCTTTTCTGCCTCGCGTGGAGCCGCCCATTTCGTGAATCGTGCGCAACGATGCTGCGGTCGTGTATCGCTCGTCGAGGAACTTCACGGTCAAGCCACTTCTCTTCTCGAGCTCCCCGCCCACGCGACGGACTTCCGCCGTCCACGGCGTCTCTTCACCGTTGCCGTCGAGAGGTAACCCGACTACAAACCCGCGCGCCTCGAGCGCCCCGGCCCGGCGCAACATCTCGGCGATGGGGGCGCGCTTCCCTGCGCGGCGCGCGATGAAGCCCGCTGGTGATGCGATCATGCCGAGTTCGTCTGCGATTGCGAGCCCGACTCGCTTCTCGCCGTAGTCCACTGACATGAAACGAGCGAGGGCAGCATTCATGCGCCTCCCTGAGCCATTTGCTGGAAGAACTCGGTGTTGTTCTTCGACTTCTTCATCTGGCGCAGCAGGAATTCGACGGCTTCCGCCTCCGGCATGTCGGCGAGAAACTGGCGAAGCAGGAATACGCGGTTGATCTCGGCCTGAGAGAGAAGAAGCTCTTCCTTGCGAGTTCCGGATTTGAGAATGTCGATTGCGGGGAACACGCGGCGGTCGGCGATTTTACGGTCGAGGACGAGCTCCATGTTGCCGGTGCCCTTGAACTCCTCGAAAATCACGTCGTCCATCCGCGAGCCCGTCTCCGTCAATGCCGTCGCGATGATCGTGAGTGATCCGCCGCCGTCGATCTTGCGCGCGCTCCCGAAAAAACGCTTCGGCTTGTAGAGTCCGGCCGCGTCCACGCCGCCCGACAGAATCTTCCCGGACTGGGGCGCGATCGCGTTGTGAGCACGTGCAAAACGCGTGAGCGAGTCGAGCAGGATGACAACGTCCTTACCGCCCTCAACAAGGCGTTTCGCTTTCTCGAGCACCATATCCGCGACGAGCACGTGGCGCGCGGCTCCTTCGTCAAACGTCGAGCTGATCACCTCGGCCCGAGTTGCATTCTTCATGATCTCGGTGACCTCTTCCGGGCGCTCGTCAATCAACAGAATGATCGTCGTTACCTCCGGATGATTCTCTGCGATCGAGTTGGCGATCTTCTCGAGCAGGATCGTCTTGCCGGCGCGTGGCGGAGAGACGATCAGGCCGCGCTGGCCCTTGCCGATGGGAGCGAAAATATCGACGACGCGCATCGACAAGTCGCCGTCCTTTGACTCGAGTCTGAGGCGAGTGTCGGGATAGCGAGGGCGCAGACTGTCGAACGGCACCCTGGTCTTGAGTGCCTCCGGGTCGAGCCCGCTGACGCTTTCCACCTTCAGCAATGCGAGGTACCGCTCCCACGCCTTGGGTGGTCGTACCTGCCCGCGAACCAGATCGCCGGTAAGGAGTCCGAACCGCTTTATCTGCGAGGGCGATACGTAGATGTCGTCGGGTCCGGCGAGGTAGCTGTAGTCCTGGCTTCGCAGGAAGCCATAGCCTTCCGGAAGGATCTCGAGCACGCCTTCGCCGTGGAGCGCGATGTTCGAGTCGAGCAGGTTCTGCTCGATCTTGAATATCAGCTCAGGCTTTGCCGCCACGGTCAGGTCGGGAATCTTGAGTCCCTCGGCCATGTCCTGAAGCTCGGTTACTGATTTTCGCTTTAGCTCTGCGATGTCCACGGTGAGCGCGCGGTGGGGAACGAAAGGTTTTGCGGGAGAAGCGATGCCGTCGGGACGGCTGATCGATTGGGGAGGGAAGTGCGGTTAATCACCGGGCAGCGCCCGGAGCGAAGTCGAGAGTCTTTGTGCGGAAGGAAGCGGCATCGACCGCTCTACGCGAACCTAACTGGCCACGGAAATACGGTCAAGCATTTTAACTGAATCAGAACGATATATAGCGGCCCGGATGCTTCTTTATGTCGGCCATCAGCTCGGAAAGTTGCACGCGGATACGCGCCATTTCCAGCGTCAGAGTGGTGTCGGAGCGCGCGCGCTGCAACGTGCCCGCCCCCGAGGACATCGACTTCAGCGAGTCGATCTCGTCCCGTATGTGACTTACGGTGCGAAACAAGGTCGAATCCTTCCTGAAGCGTCCGACGTTTCCGCGGCCCGAGGACAAAAGCAGGACGATGGAATCTTTCCCGGCCTGGATGCGGGCCAGCCGCGCGCCAAAGTCTCCTTTCGATGCGAGAGCGATCGTGCCATTGCCCGCCGTGGCCTTGTTCATCAAGCCGGATATTGCTGCACTCGCGTCGCTCATCTTCGCCATGCCGTCGTGCTTGAAGGCCCCGATTGTGCCCGTGCGCGAATTGAGCAGGGCTGAAAGTCTTTTCCCACTGTCGGCCAGCGCGGACAGGCGAGCGGTGAGTTCGGTAACCTTTTCGCCGACAGGTTTCATCTTTCCCGTAGACACGTTGACGAGCGTATCTCCGCTTCTCAGTGCCGGAACGCGGGAGGTTCCCGAGGAAATAAAGACGATTGGGCTGCCGATGAGATTGTCGCCCGGGCGGATGTCCGCGTACGCATCTCGTCGGACGAGATGCATTCTGTCCGACAGTATCTCGGTGTGGATAGCGAGGCGCTCGAGCGTATCGGTTGTGATGGCCCGAAAATGTATGTCCTTCACGAGGCCGATCTTCTGTCCGGAGAGCCAGACCTCGGTTCCTGCCAGAACCCCGTCCGCCTCCTGCGAGAGCACATAGAT
>JBKJRW010000069.1:0-37809 GCA_046593165.1 Gemmatimonadaceae bacterium | reverse complement strand
GACAGCCGCCGATTCGCGCTGTCGTCAAGCGTGCGCTCGAAGTACTGCACGCTGTGAGTCTGATTCGCATTTCCTTCGATAGACAGGACAAAGCGTGCAAGCGCGTTTATTCGCTCCGACCGCATCGGATTACGCTTGTAGGCCATCGCCGATGACCCGATCTGCTCGCTCTCGAAAGGTTCCTCGATCTCCCCAAACGATTGCAGCATGCGGATATCGCCAGCGAACTTCGCCGCGCTTGCCGCGACACCGGCGACGGCGGAAAGAATGCCTGCATCCAGCTTCCGGGTGTAGGTCTGGCCCGTCACTGCGAGCGAAGCCGCGAAGTCCATTCGGGTAGTGACGAGCGCATCGAGCTTCCGAACTTTCGCGTGATCGCCCGCAAACAGCTCGAGAAAAGTTGCCTGAGTTCCGGTGGTGCCCTTCACGCCGCGAAACGGCAATGTCGTGCGGCGGTATTCCATTTCGCGAAGGTCGAGCACCAGGTCCTGCATCCAGAGAGTGGCGCGTTTGCCCACTGTGGTAAGCTGCGCCGGCTGGAGATGCGTGTACCCGAGTGTAGGTTCATCGCGCCACTGCCTGGCGAACGCGGCAAGCGCGCGCAACACGCCGAGTGTGCGGCCCGCGAGAAGGTCGAGCCCGCGACGCATGAGTATCAGGTCGGCGTTGTCAGTGACGTACGCGCTCGTGGCGCCGAGGTGGATGAACGGTTTGGCGGCCGGAGCGACATCGCCAAAGGCATGGACGTGAGCCATGACATCGTGTCTGAAGCGGCGTTCGTATGCGGCGACAGTGTCGAAGTCGATGTCGTCCAGATGCAATCGCATCTGCTCGATTGCTTCGGCGGGAATGTCCACTCCCAGTTCGCGTTCTGCTTCGGCGAGCGCGAGCCAGAGCCGACGCCACAATCCATAGCGTGTTCGGTCGGACCAGAGCGCGAGCATCGCGCGCGACGCATATCGGCCGCTGAGCGGCGAAGACCATGTATCGTGCATCTACTGAATCACGAATTCGGTGGTGTACACCTGCCCCTGCCGCTCGATGTACATCACAATACCACCACGACCCGAGTAATAATCCAGCGCTCGTGCGGCCGACTCGGCGTCTGCCACGGGCACACGATTGATTTGCAGAATCACATCACCGGCCTGAATGCCGAGCTGGTCTGCTACCCGAGGCGACACCGTCTGCACCAGCGCCCCGCTGGCGCGGCGGATATTCCGCTCGGCACGTATCGCAGGTGTCAGCGACACAAGCTGGATCTCGCGCAACACGGTTACCTTCGGTGCGTTGACCTCCGGGAGATCTGCCACTCTCACCCTCAATCGGAGTTCCCGGCCGCCCCGGGTCAAGACCAGTGGCACATCCTCTCCGACGCGAAGCTCCAATCGTTCAGCTTCCCAGTCGTAGGGGCTGTGAACCGCACGATCTCTCGAACGAACGAGGATATCTCCGGTCTGAATGCCGGCGCGTGCAGCCGGTGATCCGGGAACGACCGCGCTCACAACTACACCGCGGGCCTGTACAACAGGTTGTCCCCTTGCCGGAGTCTGCAGCTTGATCCCCACCCACGGCCTCCGTATCACGCCATGCGCAAGCAGGTCCTCCGTTACGCGCTGAGCCCTGTTGATTGGAATTGCGAACCCCAGGCCGATAGAGCCGCCACTTGGAGAATAGATGGAACTGTTGACGCCTATCACTTCGCCGAGCGCGTTCACGAGCGGGCCGCCAGAGTTGCCGGGATTGATCGACGCGTCTGTCTGAATCATGTCGACGTAGACGCCGGAGCCTCCGCTCGCCGCCGCGAGATTGCGGCCGGTGCCGCTCACGACACCGGCGGTGACGCTTGGCTCGGTGTTCGCGAGAAGAAACCCAAAGGGGCTGCCGATCGCGATGGCCCACTCTCCAATCAGCAGATTCGAAGAATTTCCCAGAGGCGCGACGGGGAGATTCCTGGCGTCGATCTTGATGACCGCCAAGTCGTTGGTTTCATCGGCGCCAAGAAGCTTCGCCGTGTACCTCGCCCCATCCCGCATGGCGACCGAGATGGTAGTGGCACCCGCCACGACGTGGGCGTTGGTGACGATGACACCGTCTTCGCGGACAATAAAGCCCGATCCCAGGCCGTCGGTAGCGCGGCGTCCAGAGCGGCCGCCAAAAAATTGTTCGTAGAAGTCTGCTGGAACCGCTTCCACGACTTCAGTCTGAACAGTGACGACAGATGGTGCAACTCGCGCAACGGCCGACGTGAGGGCGGTTCTTCGCTGGGCCGATATCTGATCGCCTTGCGCAACCCGAGGAGTGGAGACCTGGCGTGCCTGGGCCGCAGGCAGCGAATCACCGCCGCACGCGGCGCTCAAGGCCACAACTGCGATTAGAACTGGCGCTTTCATCTAGAAGTCGGGTTTCGGCCGCTTACTCAACCCGCTGAGGAAGCGATCGATGCCGCGGTCGGTGAGCGGATGCAGAAGCAGGGAGTACAGTACGTCGGTGCGGATAGACACTACCTGCGCTCCGGCAGACAGGCATTCGGTGAACTGGGTCGATGTCGTTGGCGACGCGACCATAACGTCACACTCGCAATCCCCGGCTTCGAGGATGCTCCGGATCTCGGTGACGGCATCTGCGCTGGTTTGCCCCTGCGCGTCCAGATCGTGCAGCGAAACGCGAACCATCGACGCTCCTGCTTTCGCAGCCAGGACTGCCTGGGCTCCGTTGAAAACAAAACTCGCACAGACGCCGACGCCCTCGAGGCTGAGCCGATGCATCGGCGCAATTGCATCCTCGACGAGTGGGAGCTGCACGATTATGTGGTCGGAGATCCTGGCAATATCTCGCGCTTCGCGATACATAGCGGCGGAGTCGATCGCGCCAATCTCGACGCATACAGGAATCGCGAACTCCTGCGCAATTGCTTCGATCAACTCGCGGCCTGCTGTTGACTGGCTCCCCGGGTAGTTCGCGTCGGTGAGAACCACCCCGTCAGCGAAGCCCGCCGCAACGGCGCGTCTGATCTCGTCAAGAGAAACGGTTTCGACAAAAATATTCATGCATCGACCAGATAGAGTTCCTGTGGGTATTCTACACTTTCGAGATAGAGGCCGTGCGCTGGAGCAGGCGGCGACACGGTGCTGTTGTCACCCGATGCCAACAGCGACGATATGAGACCAGGCTCTTTTCGCCCCGCCGCAATGTCGAGCATACTGCCAACCAGAAACCTCACCATGTGGTGCAGAAACCGGTTGGCCGTAACGACGAACGCAAGACCGCCTGCTCGTTCGACCCATGCTGCGCTCCGAACGATGCATCGGTGATTGTCCGAGGCGGGCGCCGTTCCTTTCACCGCAAATCCCCTGAAACAGTGATCGCCTTCTATCAGCGCCGTTGCACTATCGAGGAGCGCGCGGTCGATGGGCCGGCGCCAGACAAGTTCGCGCGAATTACGAAATGGGCTTCCTGCATCTTCATCGGTTCCTACAAGATATCGATAGGAACGCGACAGGGCACTGTAACGCGCGTGAAAGTCCTGCCGCATTTCGCAACAGCTTGAGACCCTTACGTCTCGCGGAAGGAGCGCGTTGAGCGCACGCATCATCTCGCACGCGCTCCACCTGAGCGCAACGCGAACCCCGGCTACTTGCCCCAGCGCGTGAACTCGTGCATCCGTCCGTCCGGCGCCAATGACCGAAATATGGGTCCCGCACAGGCGCTCCATCGCATCCTCGAGCACTCCCTGGACTGTCCTCACGCGCAACTGTCTCTGCCACCCGAAAAATCGCGCTCCGTCGTACTGAATTACGAGCTGAAGCATTCGCGATTCCATGGTTGAAGTTACCGCCGCTGAACTCCCTGGGCAAACCGCTCCGCCGAGCACTTTCGACCTCCATCGCCCTTCAAGCACGTACCAGCTCAACTTCCGCCGTTGACTTTCATAGTAGCAAAGTTCAAACTCGGTAATCGCGCTCCATCAGCCCCCGACGACTCTAATGGCCCCTCGAACTCTCGCCACCCTTGCAACGGTGCTCTCAGCCGCTCGCGACGCCGACGCTGCGCTCACTCTGTTGCAGCACGAGACGGTCGATATCGAGCGCTCGTCGCAGCTCGTTCTTTTCATCTGCGACTCCCGGCGACAACTGATCATCGAACGGCTGAGCCCGGTGGGTGATGTCGTGGCGCGAACTCCGCTGAACGTCTCGATCGATCATCTGCCCGCTCCGATTCGACGAGCACTCAACTCGGGCTCCACAGTTGCAGATTTCGGCGCCGAGTCAGACGACTACATGAAGCTTCTGGGAGTGAGCCCACAGCAGCAGGGCGGTATCCTTTCGGTGCGCGGCCTTACGCTCGACGGAGAACTCGCCGGCTTCGTGGCTCTCTACGAACCTCGGCGTCGCTTCGGCCCGCGAATCGTCGAGCGGCTGTCGCCGGCGCTCGATCTCTTCTCGCTTGCCTTCGAGCGCATCGCCGAGCACGAAGCACGCTTCGAAGCCGTCCGCACGCTCGAAGAGTTGACGCGGAACATTCACTCCGAATACAACCGCGCGATGAGGCAGCTCAAGGCCGAACTTGAGGATCTGCGCAGCTCGAGTGCGGCACCCGAACAGCGGGACGCCGCCCGAATAGCCGAGCTCGAGAGGCTCCTCGGGCAGGCCAACGACGAGATTCAGCGTCGTGCTGAAAGGCTGCACGCGGTGGAGGACCAGGTATCCCAGGCTGTGGGAAGGCTTCAGCAGGCGCACGTGGAGTTGCACAACCAGACCGAGCTGGCGCGGTCTCACTCCAATTTGATTTACCAGATCGAGCGCGCGCTCGCCGACACCAACGGGTCTAACCAGTCCGAGGCGCTGGAGAAGATTCGGAGCGCGCTGGCTTCGCGCTCCTGAGCGGCAGCCCACCAGTGTCCGGTCCCGCCACTGTGTCTGCGCTGCAAAGCGCGATCAGCAAACTTGCGCACCACCAACCCCTTACTGGTGACGATGCCGCGGGCGCGTTCGGCGTCATCATGCGCGGCGAAGGGACTGCCGTCCAGATCGCAGCAATGCTTGCGGGACTTCGTGTACGAGGCGAAACGTCAGAAATTGTCGCCGGGGTGGTGCGCGCGCTGCGCGAGGTGATGGTGCGGCTTCCCGCTTCGAATCCCGGCGAGCTGGTGGACACTTGCGGCACCGGTGGAGGGACGGTCGCGACGTTCAACATCTCAACCGCTGCAGCTCTCCTCGCCGCCGGCGCAGGTGTGCGGATCGCCAAGCACGGCAACCGATCGTTCACGTCACGCTCAGGCAGCGCCGATGTACTCGAGGCACTTGGTGTGGCGATCGATGCCCCCCTCGCGACAATGGAAAAAGCGCTCGAAACCGCGGGAATAGTGTTCATGTATGCGCCATTGATGCATCCCGCTATGCGTCACGTTGGACCAATCAGGCGGGAGCTCGGCATTCCAACCGTAATGAATGTCGTCGGCCCTCTGGCGAACCCCGCAGGGGCGGCGAGGCAGGTAGTCGGCGTCGCCGATGCTTATCGCGTACCAATTCTCGCCGGCGCCCTCGCCGAACTCGGCGCGGTTCACGCGATGGTCGTGCATGGTGAGCCGGGTCTCGACGAAATATCCCCGCTCGGGCCGACACTCGTGGTCGAGATTCGTGATGGCACGATAAGCGAGTGGACAATAGACCCGTCGAGGTTCGGCTTGCATTCTGGAGACGCAAGCGAGCTGGCGGGAGGCGAACCCGAGGAAAATGCGCGCATTGTTCGCGAAGTGCTTGCCGGTCGCGGTACCGCCGCCGCGCGAGCTGCGGTTGTTCTAAACGCCGCCGCTGCCATCTACGTCAGCGGCCACGTCGCTGACTATGACGGAGGCGTTGCCGCCGCGAACGCAGCGCTCGAAGCAGGGAAGGGACTTGCCGCGCTTGAGAGGCTTCGCGCGGCTTACTCAGCGAAGGGCTAACAGCGCCGCAGAACGCCGACCACGATCCCCTGAATCGAAATGTCGTTCTCGTGCACGTAAATCGGCGCCATCGCCTCGTTCGCAGGCTGAAGCCTGATTCGACCGTCCTTCTCTCTGTAAAGTTTTTTGACGGTCGCAGACGTATTGTCGATAAGCGCAATCACCATCTCTCCGTTGTCGGCACTCCGGCGCTCGTTGACGATCACGAAGTCGCCGTCACGGATCTGCTCGTCGATCATCGAGTTGCCGCGCACACGCAGCACATAGTGGTTGCCACCGCCCCGCACGAAATCGTCAGGGACACTTATCATCTCCTGCGACTGGATGGCCTCGATCGGCATTCCGGCGGCAACTGTGCCCATCAGCGGAAGCTGAAGTGCGCGCGGATAAATTTCCGACGGAAGAACCTCAATCGCGCGGCTCTCATTGTACTCACGCTTGATGTAGCCCTTGCGCTCGAGATTGCTCAAATGCTCGTGCACGGTCGCAAGAGAACTATACGAAAACCGGTTCGCGATCTCCTCGAAACTGGGCGCATAACCATTCTCGGCCGAGTAGTCGGTGAGGTAGGTGAGGATCTCACGCTGGCGCTTGGTGAGCGACATATCTTTCCCATGATGAAAGGTCACGAATAAACCCGGCAGCCAGACCGAACATTTGCCGAAAACAAAGAATATCCGAACAACTCCCGAAGCGCAAGCAAATACTCAGTGGGTGCCGCCCTCCGGTACTCTCGGGAGGCTGGTGGCTGCGGCGAGTCTGAGGGCCAGGCTGCTCTCGCCCGACGATCCTCTGAACCGCGCCGACGCGGCCGCGTTTCCCGCTGGTCCGTCACTTCGAGCTCGTCTCACTGGCGAGTTTGTCGGTGTCATCGCCGAGATCAAGCGTAGCTCGCCGTCAAGGGCAGCCATCAACCCGGCGATCGACACCCGCCTTCAGTCTCTCGCTTACGAGCAAGGGGGCGCGGCGGCGATTTCAGTTCTCACCGAGCCCGATTCGTTCGGTGGTGCTGACGCAGACGTCGCCGTTGCGCTCCGCGCAACCACACTGCCGGTTCTCAAGAAGGACTTTCACGTCGCACCAAACCAGCTTATTCAGGCACGCGCACTCGGCGCTTCGGCGGCGCTTGTAATTGTGAGAGCTATCGAGCCGTCAAAGCTTGCGGATATGGCCCGGACTGCGAGGGAGATCGGGCTGGAGCTGGTGTTCGAGATCAGGGATGAGGCTGAGCTCGAGGCCGCGCTGGCCGCCGGCGCAGACATCATCGGCGTCAATAATCGCGACCTGGAAACGCTGGAGATCGACCCAACCACAGTCGAGCGAATCATTCCGTTGATTCCTCGCCGGTGCGTCGCGATTGCGGAGAGTGGCTATTCGACTCGCGACCAGGTCGAGGCGGCAGCTCGTGCGGGCGCGGATGCCGTGCTGGTTGGCTCATCCGTGTCGGCCGCCGCAAATCCCGCGGCCGCAGTGAGAAATCTTGCGGGTGTGCTGGTTAGCTCCCGCCGACGCTATTGAACCGGGGGCAACGGCAGTGGTAAGGATGAAGTTTTGCGGCATGACGCAGCCGGTCGATGCGGCCTTCGCCGGAGAACTCGGCGCATCGTACGTAGGCGCGGTGTTCGCCGAGAGTCCGCGTCGCGTAACTGGGGCGCAGGCGAGGGAGATTTTCGCCGCGGCGAGTGGAGTCCGGCGTGTCGGAGTCTTCGGACACGCGACCACTTCTTCACCCGAGATCATTCGCGCGGCCCGGGAGCTGAGGCTGGACGTGATGCAACTTCACGGATGCTTTGCGCCTGATGAGGTCGCACGCCTGCGCGATTATTTCGACGGAGAGATGTGGGCTGTACTGCCAGTCGAAGAGTCCCGCGTGGCCTTCCCGGTGGACTGGGAAATGCTCGCAGACGCAGCGGACGCGATCGTTTTTGACACTAGTGTCAGAGGTGCCAGCGGGGGCACGGGAAAGGTTTTTGACTGGACCGCCGCGGCTCCGGCGATCAAGAGGGCGGCATCGCAGGCCGCCATAGTCCTGGCGGGCGGGCTCACGCCGGGCAACGTTGCCACTGGCATACGACTGCTACACCCCGCGATAGTGGACGTGTCTTCAGGGGTAGAGTCTTCGCCCGGCATCAAGGACCACGATCTGATGCGGGCTTTTGCCGATGCGGTGGTTTCCGCGTCTATAGTATGACCGGCGGACGCCGGCACTTCCGGATACGATGATTTCAATCAAGGCAAACGACAGGTTTGGCGATTTCGGGGGACGGTATGTCCCTGAAACGCTGATTCCCGCTCTCGACGAGCTGGATGAGGCGTTCGATGCCGCAATGGCGGACGATTCGTTCGTCCGTTCTGTCGATGAGATGTTATCCACCTATGTGGGTCGGCCATCGCCACTGAGCACTGCTCCGCGCCTGTCGGCCGAAGTGGGAACCCGGATCTACCTGAAGCGCGAAGATCTGAATCACACCGGCGCCCACAAAATCAACAACACTGTCGGCCAGGCTTTGCTCGCCATGAGAATGGGCAAGCGACGCATTATCGCGGAAACAGGTGCGGGTCAGCACGGGGTGGCCACTGCTACTGTCTGTGCGCGCTTCGGTCTCGATTGCACGGTTTACATGGGCGAGGAAGACATCAGGCGCCAGTCGCTCAACGTCTACCGCATGCAGCTCATGGGCGCACGTGTGGTGCCCGTTACGTCGGGTACCCGGACGCTCAAGGATGCAACGAGCGAGGCCATCAGAGACTGGGTCGCGAACGTCAACGACAGTTATTACATCATCGGCTCCGTCGTCGGCCCTGCGCCGTATCCGCGAATGGTCCGCGAGTTCCAGTCGGTAATAGGCAGAGAGGCTCGCGAGCAGATCCTGGGCGCCACTGGCGCTTTGCCTACCACCGTGGTTGCCTGTGTCGGTGGCGGATCCAACGCGATGGGGATTTTTCATCCGTTCGAGGCAGACCTCGAAGTCGAGCTGGTTGGAGTAGAAGCCGCGGGCAAGGGCCTCGACACCACCGAGCATTCGGCATCACTTCTCAGAGGCAAACCGGGCGTGCTGCACGGTAGCCTCAGCTATCTCCTGCAGGACGACGGCGGTCAGATTCATCCCGCTCATTCCATATCGGCGGGGCTCGATTACCCCGGGGTTGGGCCGGAGCATGCATGGCTCAAGGATTCCGGGCGGGCAGAGTACGTCGCCGTCACGGATGACGACGCTCTCCGCGGCTTCGCCATGCTAAGCCGGCTGGAGGGCATCATCCCGGCCCTCGAGACATCCCACGCCATTGCCTGGGTCGCAGATCACGGAGCGCGCTGGACCAAAGACGACGCGGTCCTCATTTGCTTGAGCGGCCGCGGAGACAAGGACATGGCGCAGATAGCCGAGATGGGGCTCCTGGGCGGGTGACCGTGCAGACAGCTGAAGAGACAAGTGCCGAGCTGGCAGAGCCACCGTTCGAACCAACGCTCGTCGGCGAGCTTCTGCGCGCATTCGGCAAGGCAGTTCGCGCTCATCAGCTATATCTGCCCAACAACCCGATGCACGCCCGCGCGCTGGCGGCGGTACGCGAAGCGTTTCTCACGGTCTGGAACGAGGCGGACGCGATCACGCTGGTGGTGACCGAATCCGACCTGCGCTGGGTTGGGCGGCCATTGCTCGATGAGCCGGACCGCACGTCGGACAGCATTCCGTGGTTGTTCTTCAAAGACGGAATCCGCGAGCTTGTATTCCGGCGTGGTTTCGAGGTAGACGAGCTGACGATCCTCCTGACGTTGATGCAACGGGCCCGACTTGCATCTGCCGATGACGATGATCTTCTGACTCTTCTTTGGGAACACGACTTCGCGTATCTCCAGTACAAGTTCGTGGACGTTGGCATGTTGAGCGGAACCCCCGTCGATCTGGGGCGAGGCGAGGTGCCCGAGAAGATCGCATCGCCCGCGGAAGTCGAAAGTGAAGCTCATCAACTCGTTTCCTCTTCCATCACGAAGATGGACGACTACGACTCGACCCTGTATTTCCTCGACGACAGCGAGATTGCCTACCTCCGTGACGAGATCCGCAGAGATTTTGCGATGGATCTGCGGACCCAGGTCGTAGCATCGCTGCTGGATACCTACGAGCAGGAAACCGACCCGACGGTGCGCGATGAGATCGCGGGCATTCTGGACAGCCTTTTCCTCCTGTTCCTTTCCATCACGCAGTTCCGCACTGCTGCGTACCTTATCCGCGAGGCGACGATATCCGCCGATCGCGCCAGTGAGATACTTCCTGGCCAGCGACAGCGGCTGCTGCAGCTTGCCGATCGGCTCAGTGAGAAAGAGGTATTTGAGCAACTCCTCGAAGCGCTGGAGGAAACGCCTCTTCGCCCGCCCCAGACAGACCTGCATGAGCTATTCGGTCAGCTTCGCCCTGCGGCGCTCGAAACTTTGCTTTCGTGGATCGGCCGCAGCCGCAACTCTGAACTCCGGTCACTTCTCGAGAGTGCGGGCTCAAAGCTGGCCGCATCACACACGGCCGAGCTGGTGCGGTTGATTTCGTCGGACGACGATGTCGTCGCATTCGAGGCGATAAGGCGCGCAGGCGCTCTAAAGGCGAACGCCGCCGTTTCCGCCCTCGCTGGTACGATCGCAGCGGGCGCTCCCGAAATGCGCCTCGCTGGAGTCGCTGCATTGTCCGACATCGGCTCGCCGGGTGCTCTGCAGGTACTGGAGCGGGCTCTCGACGATGAGGATCGCGACATCCGGATCGCCACCGTCAAGGTGCTTGGCTCGCGGGCGCACCGCGGCGCATTGCGTGGGATCGAAGCGCATCTACGAACGAAGCAGCTACGCGAAAGCACTCTTGCCGAAAAGATGGCGTTCTTCGAAACCTTTGGATCGCTGTGCGGCGATTCGGGTGTGCCGCTGCTCAGTGATATTCTCAACACGCGGAGAATGCTCGGCGGCAGAGAGGACGGGGAATTACGCGCGTGTTCTGCGATGGCCCTTGGGCGGATCGGGAGCGATCTGGCATTGCGTGCCCTCGAAAAAGCGCTCTCCGACCGCGATGTCCTCGTGCGCAACGCAGTGAGCCGGGCAGTTCGTGGCTAGTCCGCTCCGTGCCGAACAGCGCAGAGTGCCAGCCGATCCGGCTAGCGCGGCATACATCCGCAAGCGGGGGCGGGAATTCATCATCTCCTTCTACGGAACGCTTCGCGCGATCAAGCTTTATCCGGTCGAGCACACGGCGGTGCAGAAGACTCTCGCCGAGCTGGCGCAGCTCGCGCGCGAGATACTCGATCGTGAGAACGAGCTGGAGTTCAGGATATCGGGCGAGTTCCTGTTCATCAACGCGACGCGTTTGCGCCTGGACCTTACCAACTACGCGACTTTTGGATATCTGCTCCGCGTGTGCCGGGCCTCCGGTGTCGGGGCTGTTCACGTCCATCACGCCAGCCCGCGCGACTGGCTTGTGCTTCTTTCGCTGCTGGACGCGCAGACCGGTCTCGAACCGGATGATCGGCGCGGCGAAATCGTCGAGCATCTCGCCAGCACCGGTGTAACCGAACTCGAAATCTCCGCTCCGGCCGACGACGACGGGGATTTTTCGGAGGAGGCGCGCGAGGCCGCAAACCGCACTTACAATCAGTCAGTAGCGGTGACTCGCGAGGTCATCAACTCGGTTCGCATGGGGCGGACGCCGAGCATTCGGCGAATCAAGCGGGTCGTGCAGGGTATCGTCGATCAGATTCTGAATGAGGAGACATCGCTCATCGGACTCACCGCACTGCGGGACTACGACGAGTACACGTTCACCCATAGTGTGAACGTCTGCATCTTCGCCGTCGCACTCGGGCGCCGTCTCGGACTTACGAAGCTTCAACTCTTCGAGCTTGGATTGTCGGCACTCATGCACGACATCGGAAAGTCGCGCGTCCCGGTCGGCTTCCTGAACAAGTCCGAGCAGTTGTCGGAGGAGGAGTGGCAGCGCATGGCAGCGCATCCGTGGCTCGGCGTCCTCACACTATTCCAGCTTCGTGGGCAACAGGAGGACCTGTCGTATCGCGCGATGACCGTGGCCTATGAACATCATATGCGGGTCGACCTCAGCGGCTATCCGCGGGCGATCAGACCCCGTGCGATAAGCATGACCAGCAAAATCGTCGCCGCAGTGGACGGATACGATGCGGCGACCACGCGCCGGGCATATCAGACCACCCCGTATGCCCCATCGGCAGTGCTTCAGGAGATGCGTGACAATCCCAAGCGGGGGCTCGACCAGATTGTGGTGAAAGCGTTCATCAACCTGCTCGGGATTTATCCCGTTGGTACGCTCGTCGTGCTCGATACGTTTGAGCTTGCCGTGGTGTCTGCGGCCAACCCGCGACCCGAGGCACTTTCGCGACCGATCGTAAAGATTGTGAGCGATTCGCAGGGAAACACTCTTCATCCCGCGCCAGAAGCCGACCTTGCGCAGCAGGACACCAACGGCGACTATCCCCGCACAATCATCAAGACGGCCGATCCCGACCGGTATGGCATCAGAGTTGGCGACTATCTCGTCTAACAAAATCGATCTCGGATTCGAGCGCCTTCAAAGCGAAAAGCGGAAGGCGCTCGTCTGTTACGTGACGGCGGGCCACCCCGACCCGTTGCTGTCTCTGGACCTCTTGCAGGGATTGGAGGACGCAGGTGCCGACATCATAGAGGTCGGCGTTCCGTTTTCCGATCCGATCGCAGATGGTCCTGTTATACAGGCGAGCTCGCAGGTGGCGCTCTCCCATGGGATGAGCATGCACCGGACTCTCGAGCTCATTGGCAAAGCGAGACTCGGCGTGCCGGTAGTGCTCTTCACCTATCTAAATCCGCTCATTGCGGCAGGTCAGGGAATTCTGGATCAGGCTCTCGACGCTGGAGTCGATGGGGTGCTCGTGACGGACCTTCCCGTTGGAGCCGACCCAGCTCGCGAAGAGTGGCTTGGTTCGAGCGATCTTGCATTCATACGGTTGGTGGCTCCGACGACGCCGACGGATCGTATGGAGGAAATCGGCCGCAACGGATCTGGTTTCGTCTATCTCATAAGTCGTCTGGGCGTGACCGGTGCAAGTCATGGTGTGTCTCCCGACCTTCGCGGGACGGCCGCCCGCCTTCGTGGCACGACTCAACTTCCGATCTGCGTGGGGTTCGGTATATCGGACGCCAACCAGGCGCGCGAAGCGGCGTCAGTCGCTGACGGGGTGATTGTAGGTAGCGCGTTGGTCAGTGCCGCAGGAAGAAGCCTTTCCGAGGCGTTCGATTTCACGCGGTCTCTGCGCCAGGCTCTGGATAGCCTTTAGAATGCACAGGCAGCATGCGGTGACGCTCAAGGCGATGCGATTTCACGCGCGAATTGGCGTGCTTCCACATGAGGCGGAAATTGCACAATCCATGGAAGTCGATATCACGGCCTGGGTCACCCGCGAAGGGACGGCACCGGGTTCGGAGGGCATCGTCGACTACCGGCAACTGTACGAACTCGTTGCCGGAGTCGTCGAGCAGGGACACATTCGTTACCTTGAGGAACTCGTAGACCGCATCGCCGATGGAGCGCTGGCGATCAGTGGAGTTTCGCGCGTCGAGGTGAAGGCAAGAAAGCCACATGTCGCGCTCCCAGGGCCACTGATGCACGCCGAAGTCAGCTTGGATCGCACACGATAATGACGGATGTTGCCTACATCGCGCTGGGATCGAACATCGGGAACCGTGAGCTGGCGCTTGCCAGGGCGAGGGCCGCAATTGCGGCAATTCGCGACACTCGCCTCATCTCGGCTACCGAGGTCGAGGAGACCGAGCCAATTGGTCCGATTCAACAGGGAAAGTATCTGAACCAGATGGTCGCGATTTCGACAACGCTTGCACCGCGCACGCTGCTCGCGGCGCTGCATCGCATTGAGAGAGCGGCGGGGCGGGTGCGTGCGGTGCGGTGGGGTCCACGAACTCTCGACCTCGATATCGTCATGCTCGAAGGGAAGGCATTTGCTGACGAAGCGCTGGTTATTCCTCACCCCGAACTTCCGAACCGTGATTTCTGGCTGCGGGAGCTCGCACAACTTCGGGGGTCAACTGATGGCTGATGTCCCACGCGCGGGGAAAAAACTTACGATCCGTGATATCCTCCGCATGAAGCGGGACGGCGGGAAAATTGTCGTCGTCACTGCGTACGATGTTCTCTTCGCGAAATTGGTCGATGCCTCCGGTGTCGACATCGTGCTTGTCGGCGATTCAGTTGGCAATGTCGTAGCAGGTTTTGATTCGACTCTTCCGGTGACGATCGATCAGATGATCTATCACGGAGCGGCAGTGCGCCGAGGCGTGAACCGCGCGCTCCTCGTGATTGACATGCCCTTCCTCACCTATCAGGCGAGCGTTGAATCCGCGATGCTCAATTGTGGCCGCGTACTTCAGCAGACTGGCGCCGATGCGGTCAAGGTCGAGGGCGGCAGTGCCGAGATTGTCGAGACGGTGCGCCGTTTGTCTCAGACCGGGATACCGATCATGGCTCACCTCGGATTCACGCCACAGTCGGTTCGAACCATGGGAATGCGGGTGCAGGGACGCGAAGCGAGTGATGCGGAGCGCATGATCGCCGAGGCGGTCGCTCTCGAACACGCGGGTGCGTTCGCGCTCGTGCTCGAGCTGATTCCGACAGACCTTGCACAGCGAATCACGGAAGCGGTGTCAATTCCCACCATCGGGATCGGCGCCGGGCCCCATTGCGATGGACAGGTGCTGGTCTTGCCGGATCTGCTGGGTCTGAACGACGGATTCCAGCCGAAATTTCTGAAGCGATATGCAGATCTGGCGACCAGCGTGCGCGATGCAGTTCGCGCCTTCGGAGATGAAGTGAGGGCGGGCCAGTATCCCGATGCCGGACACAGCAACTAGCATGCAGGTTGTGTCGTCGATCGCCGACCTCAGGGCCGCGGTCGGAGAGGCGCGCGCCGGCGGTGCGCGCGTGGGGTTCGTTCCGACAATGGGCGCCTTGCACCCTGGCCACATGAGCCTCGTTGAGCGCGCCAATCGCGATGCAGAGTGCACCGTGATGAGCATCTTCGTTAACCCGCTTCAGTTCGGGCCTCACGAAGACCTGTCCCGCTATCCACGTCCTGTTGAAGCCGACGAGAGAATGGCAGGGGAGTCGGGAGTGGATATCCTCTTTCGCCCCGACGTCGCAGAGATGTACCCGCCTGGCCGATGCATCACTGTCTCTGCAGGAGAGCTTGGTGGAGACTGGGAAGGCAGGAGTCGGCCAGGGCATTTTGACGGGGTGCTGACAGTCGTTGCAAAGCTGTTCAACATCGTGCAGCCTGATTTTGCCGTGTTCGGCAGGAAAGATCTGCAGCAGGCGGCGCTGGTGCAGACGCTGGTGCGGGATCTCGATATGAACCTTTCAATTGTGCTGGCTCCGATAGTACGCGAGCACGATGGCCTCGCGATGTCCAGTCGCAATCGATATCTGGATGTAGACGACCGCCGGCGTGCCGTTGTCCTCAGCAAAGCGCTCGCATGCGTCCGTAGACTTTTTGCGTCAGGCGAACGCGAAACGGCGTCTCTCGAGGCCGCCGGACGCCGGGTTCTCGGTTCAGATGCCGAGATAGCTACGGATTATTTCGCGATAGTGAATCCGATGACCTTCAAGAGGGGGAAACAGGCCGAGGCAGCGTTCGCCGCAATTGTCGCGGCGAGAATTGGAAAGACTCGACTCATCGACAACACCATCGTCGGCCCGAATGATCAGGGTTGACGCGAACGGGCTTCCGTTGTGGGCCTGCGTCGGGTCCAAGCGGCTCGCTCACATCGAACGCGTTACCTCGCTATTGCGCGCATGGTCGGCGGCGATGCGTCTCGAAGCCGACGAGGCGAATGCGTGGATCGATGCCGGTTCGTGGCACGATGCGCTCAGGGACGCTCCGGACGAGCAACTTCGCGAGATAACTGGTGATCGCGAGACGCCGGCCGCGCTGCTCCATGGTCCTGCAGCAGCGATGCAGCTCGAAGCGGACGGAGAGAAGCGACGCGACGTTATCGAGGCGATTCGATACCATACGATTGGCTCCGCGGGGTGGACCCGAACGGGCCGCGCGCTGTACATGGCCGACTATCTGGAGCCGGGTAGAAAATTCTCGAAGGAGGACCGGTTTTTCCTTGCGGCGCAGGTTCCCCATTCATTCGATTCAGCATTCAGGCAGGTAGTCCGCTTCCGACTCGACTGGTCGGTGCGGGAGGGCAATCACATCTTCCCCGAAACGGTCGCCCTCTGGAATAGTCTCAGGTGAAAATCGGCAGGTGGATTCTTCTCGCTCTCGTAGTCGGGGGCGCGGGAGTCTATGCCTGGAAGCGTTACGATGGAGTCGGAAGGCCGAGTCCTCTCGCCACCCCGGACGTAACTCCCGAGACCATGGTCCCGCCGGGGGTTCGAATCAAGGTCGAGGTTCTCAACGCGACAAAAGTGCGTGGCCTCGCGCGCAAGGCCACGATGTTCCTGCGCGACAGAGGGTTCGATGTCGTCGCCGTAGGAACGTCGTCGGAGCAGCGCGCCACAACTCTGGTGCTCGACCGGTCCGGCCACCCTGAGTGGGCGAAGCTTGTGGCGCGGGCTTTCGGATCAGGCGTGGAGGTACGTCCAGACAGCTCACGCTACCTGGACATCACCGTTCTCGTCGGCGCGGACTGGCGTCCGCCTCCGCTGCCGTTCTACCCGTAACTGACCACATGCCGCGGCGATGTCCTTGCCGCGGCTTTTTCTTATCGCCACCTCTACACCTTTCGCGCGAACCTGACGGGCGAATGCGGCGATCGATTGCGGCGTCGTGGGAACGAAACTCCCGGCGCCACCGGCATGGAGGGGAATCAGATTCACGAAGGCCTTGCAGCGACGGGCCAGTTCAGCGAGCTGAACAGCGTGCTGGATCTCGTCATTCACACCGTGCAGCATCACGTACTCGAACGTCACCCGCCGGTCGAAAACGCGGGCGGCCTCGATGACGTCCGCAAGCGGATACTTGATATTGATCGGCATCAGTGTCTTGCGAAGCGCATCAGTGGGCGCGTGGATGGAAATCGCAAGTCGGAACTGTTCGCGCCTCTCACCAAGCGCGACTATGCCGGGTAGCACGCCGACGGTCGACACGGTGATGTGTCGCGCGCCAATGCCGAAGCCTCGTGGGTCGTTGAGAATCGTCAACGTCGTATCCACGGCCTTCCAGTTCATCAGCGGCTCACCCATGCCCATGAACACGATGTTGGTTGGCTGACGCCCTGTGAGAAGAGTGACTTCACGAACCTGCCCGGCGATCTCGGAGGCACTGAGGTTCCGTGAGAAACCCATCGCGCCAGTCGCGCAAAACGAACATTGAAGCGCGCAGCCAGCCTGGGACGAGATGCAGAGCGTGAGCCGATTTCCTTCCGGTATCGCAACCGTCTCGATATGCTCGCCGTCGTGCAGGCGGAAGAGAAATTTTTCGGTTCCATCGGTCGAGAGTTGACGGGCGGACACGGCAAGGCGCGGAATCTCGAACTCCTCGTCGAGCCTCGCCCTCAACTCGCGCGGTAGTTGAGACATCGCGTCGAAGTCCTCTCGCGGGACCTTCCACAGGTGGGCGTGGACCTGATCCGCGCGATAGGCCGGCTCTCCCGTCCGCACAGCAAACGCAGCGAGCGCGGCATGAGCTTCAGCCGGGGTCATGTTCAGGAGATCGATGCGGGTTGTTACCATTGTTCGCTCAGCTTTCCTCTCCCGCCACGGGCGCTTCCACCAAATGTATGTGAATACTAAGTTTAACCCCTCAAGACATCTGCTACCTACCCGCACCATAGCACCTTTATGGCACCTTCGCGCTCGGCTCTTGTCGGAGGTCTAACCAGGACTTCAGGTAACGCATCGAATTGGTGACCCAACCGAATGTATTCGGGACCGAGCTCAGGCCTGACGGGCTTGCTGGCGCCCTCAGGTCCGATGACGCAGGCAGTCTGGTAACCGTCGCGGGCTGGGTACATCGCGTAAGAAATCTGGGCGGCATCATTTTCGTCGATCTCCGCGATCGCGCCGGCCTGTTACAGGTTTCTTTCAATCCGGATTGGACGGCCGCGCCCGTAATCGCCGATGCGAGCTCTCTTGGCCAGGAATACGTCATTCAGGTGACGGGCTCTATCGAACTGCGGCCGCCCGAAATGCGAAATGCGGAGATGCCGACCGGCGATCTGGAGCTTCAGGCAACCGCACTCAGAATCCTCGCTGTGGCAGACGTTCCTGCAATTCCCGTGGCCCGTGGTAAAGGGGAAAAGCTTGCCGCGGAAGACCTTCGACTGCGCTACCGGCACCTCGACCTGAGACGCCCCGAACTGCAGCAGAACATGGTATTGCGTCACCGCCTTCAGCAGGCGACCAGGCGGTTCCTGGACGAGCGCGGTTTTCTCGAGATCGAAACTCCGATCCTCACCAAGCCGACGCCTGAAGGGGCTCGCGACTATCTCGTCCCGAGCCGCGTGCACGCCGGGGAATTTTACGCTCTCCCGCAATCGCCACAGCTTTATAAGCAACTTCTCATGATCGCCGGCTATGACCGGTATTTCCAGATTGCCCGCTGCTTCCGCGACGAAGACCTGAGAGCTGACAGGCAACCTGAGTTCACTCAGATCGACATCGAGGCTTCGTTCGTCGGGCCAGAAGACATTTTTGCGCTCACTGAAGGTCTGCTCGGATCGCTTTTCCGCACGGCCGGAATAGAGATTCCGCAGAAGTTCCGTCGCATGGCCTACGTAGATGCGATGGAGCAGTACGGCTCGGACCGTCCGGATCTCAGGTATGATCTGCCAATCTTCGATGCGACCGACGCGTTTCGAGGTGCGGACTTCGGAATTACGAGGAGTGCCATCGCGGCGGGCGGTCGGGTGCGCGGCATTCGCATTCCCGGCGGCGCCGGTCTATCCCGCAAGCAGGTCGATGAGATCGAGCTGATCGCGAAGTCGGGCGGCGCATCGGGCCTGCTGAGAGTGAAGAAGATTGATGGAGCGCTCGAAGGTCCAGCGGCGAAGTTCCTTACTGAAGCGGGCTCCGCACTGCTAAACCTTGCAGACGGGGAGCTCGCTCTGATGGTCGCCGGTGCCGACGACATTTCGAGCGTCGCTCTCGATCGGGTTCGTCAGGAGGTTGCGCGCCGCATGGAGCTTGTGTCCGGGTCCCAGGCCGAACTGCTGTGGGTAACGGATTTTCCACTATTCGGTGTCGACTCTGCGACTGGCGCTCTAGCCGCTGTGCACCACCCGTTCACAGCAGCGAATCCCGAAGATATCGACAAGATCGATTCCGATCCCCGTGGCGTTCGTGCGCTTGCCTACGATGTCGTGCTCAACGGGACTGAGCTCGGAGGCGGCAGCATTCGTATCCATGACGCCGCGATGCAGCGCCGCATACTCGGCAAGCTCGGCATCAGTGCGGAGGACGCGCAGGCGCGCTTCGGTTTTCTGCTCGAGGCATTGAGTTCGGGTGCACCCCCGCACGGAGGCATCGCCCTCGGCTTCGACCGAATCGCAATGTTGCTTGCCGGTGCGCCTTCGCTGCGTGACGTAATCGCGTTTCCCAAGACCACCGCGGCGCGCGCCCTGTTCGAGGGTGCGCCCACGCCGGTGAGTAACCAAGACCTTTCAGACCTGCACCTGGAGCTGCGCCCTGCCACAAGTGACTGACGAACCGATTGTTCAGCGCCTTTCTACTGAAGGTGCGGACATGTTGACCCTCGCCGGCGTCAACGACGAAAACCTGATCGAGCTTTCAAAGCAGAGCGGGGCGAAAATTCTGCTTCGCGGCGACGCGCTCACGATCAGCGGTTCGCAGGATGCCGTGAACCGCGCGGGGCCGATCGCAAGGCGAATGATTGACACTGCGAAGCAACAGATGGAGCTCACTGCCGACGATGTGCTTCGGATGAGCATAGACACGCCGCGCGACGGCAACGGAGGCGACGATCTCCAGCGCATCGTACTGCCTGGAATCAGGAAAGTCATCCAGCCGAAAACGAGCGGCCAGGGCGAGTATCTCAAGCTGATCTCCGAGAACGACATCGTCGTCGGCATCGGCCCGGCTGGAACTGGCAAGACCTATCTCGCCGTAGCGGCGGCCGTCGATGCGCTCTCGAAGAAACGGGTGAAACGCATTGTGCTCGCGCGACCGGCGGTCGAAGCTGGCGAGAGCCTCGGATTTCTTCCGGGCGACATTCAGGCGAAGGTGGATCCCTACCTGCGCCCCCTCTACGATGCGCTCGAGGACATGATGCCGCCCGAGCGAGTGCAAAAGGCGCTCGAGACGAGAACAATCGAGATCGCTCCGCTTGCCTACATGCGCGGCCGCACGCTTGCCGATGCGTTCGTGATTCTCGACGAAGCCCAGAACGCGACGAACGCGCAGATGAAGATGTTTCTCACGCGGCTCGGCATCAATTCCAGGACAGTCATCACGGGTGACAAGACGCAGATCGACCTTCCGCGTCGAGAAGAGTCGGGACTTGTGCAGATAGAGCGCATTCTTCCCGGTATCGAAGGCATCGGGTTCCACTATCTCACCGAGTCCGATGTCGTTCGCCACCGGCTGGTTCGCGAAATCATCAAGGCTTACGCCGACGACGCCGGCAACTGATGCGATGAAACCGTCGCGCGTAGTCGTAGAGATATCGTCAACCGTGCGGCGGCTCGCCATTTCGCACCGGAGAATCCGGGATCTCGTGGAGCGTACCCTTCGCCAGGAAAAGATCCGCGATGCGATGGTGTCGATTGCGTTTGTGGGACGCACGACAATGTCGCGAATGAACCGTGACTACCTGGGCCATGATGGGCCGACCGACGTCATCTCATTCGGCATGGGCCGCAACGCACGAGGCACGCCGGCAATCGGCGACATCTACATTTGCCCCGATGTTGCACGGCGAGGCGCCCGCCACGCGGGTGTCTCGCTGTCGAACGAGCTGGCCCGCCTTGTTGTCCACGGCACGCTACACGTTGCCGGCCTCAAGCATCCCGACGGATTGGCTCGCATGCAGTCCACCATGTGGAAGAAGCAGGAACGGATCCTTGCCCGTCGCGACTGAACGCCTGCTCGCCGACTTCTCGGCGGGCAGAACCTCGGCGCTCGCTCGCGTCGTCAGTATCGTTGAGAACCAGCGAGCGGGAATCGACGAGATTCTTGGTACGCTCCATTCGCGGCTCGGCCGGGCGAGGCGGATTGGAATCACCGGCCCCCCCGGCGCCGGCAAGAGCACCATTACAAACCTCGTCACACAGAAGTTCAGGAACGCCGGTCTCAGCGTGGGCATCGTCTGCGTCGATCCGACGTCGCCATTCACCGGAGGCGCGCTTCTCGGTGACCGCGTAAGGATGGAAAGTGTTTCGCTCGATGAAGGGGTCTTCATCCGATCGATGGCGACTCGCGGCTCGCTTGGCGGACTTGCCGCCTCGACCCGCGAAGTCGTGGATGTGCTCGACGCATTTGGATTCGATCGCGTGATTATCGAGACCGTTGGCGTGGGACAATCCGAGCTGGACGTTGCGCGCACGGCTGATACGACGATGGTCGTTCTTGTTCCCGAATCGGGCGATTCGATTCAAACGCTAAAGGCGGGAGTGATGGAGATCGCGGACGTCTTCGTCGTGAATAAATCGGACCGTCCCGGGGCGGATCGGCTTCGCAACGATGTCGAGCTCATGCTCGGTCTGAGAAAAGGGAGTACGTACGCCAACATGCCGGCTCATCACGGTGTCGATCTCAAGCGGACGATGAGTCCGGCGCGACTCGCACGCGAAGAATCGCCGGTGGCCGAGCCCGAGGTGTGGACGCCACCGGTGCTTCGCGCGGTGGCCGCGCGTGACGAAGGGATCGCCGGGATTGTCGAGTCGCTCGACCGTCACTTCGGTTATCTTGAACGCACCGGCACGCTCAGAACGCGACGGCGTGAGCGGCTCGTTGAGCGCGTGGTGGAGGTCGCAGAACGAAAGCTCCGGCGCCGGCTGTGGAGCGATGCGGCGACCATGGAATGGCTGCGTGGTCGGGTAGATGATCTCGAAGCGGGAGTGGTCACGCCGTACCTCGTGGCCGACGACCTTCTCGCCACATATGGTGACCTCGTGAAAAAGGCGGCAAAGTGACTTCGATCAGCTCAAGGATGCCAGGCGATTCCGATCTCGACGACGTCGCCGGTAAAGACCGCGAGATTGAGCGACTTCGTGCCGAGATCGAGCAGTGGAAGGCGAAATACTCTACGGCGAAGAAGCGCGACATCGCGTTCACGAATTCGGAGAGAGAAGTCGACGCGATTTACACGAGCGTGGACATCGGAGGACTTCACGAATCCGACCTTGGCCTGCCCG
Organism: Gemmatimonadaceae bacterium; assembly: GCA_046593165.1. Classification (GTDB taxonomy): domain Bacteria; phylum Gemmatimonadota; class Gemmatimonadetes; order Gemmatimonadales; family Gemmatimonadaceae; genus UBA4720. The sequence continues at coordinate 15,490 of JBKJRW010000069.1, read as the reverse complement.
GCTCGTATCCGTACACCCGTGGCATTCACCCCACCGGATATCGCGGCAAGCTGTGGACGATGCGCCAGTTCGCGGGATTCGGCAGCGCACGCGACACGAACGAGCGATACAAGTTCCTGCTCGCGCACGGTCAAACGGGGTTGTCGGTGGCGTTCGACTTTCCGACGCTCATGGGTTACGACTCCGACCACCCGCGGTCGGAAGGTGAAGTCGGCAAATGCGGAGTAGCGATTTCGAGCCTTGCCGACATGGAGTTGCTGTTCGACGGGATTCCGCTCGACAAGGTATCCACGTCGATGACGATCAATGGCCCAGCGGTCATTCTCTACGCATTTTATCTCGCGGCGGCGGAGAAGCAGGGCGCAGCGCTCGCAGATCTCCGCGGCACCATTCAGAACGATATCCTGAAGGAGTACATGGCGCAGCACGCATGGGTTTATCCCATCGAGCCGGCGCTGCGACTCATAGTGGACAACTTCGCCTGGTCGGCTGAGAACGTTCCGCAGTGGAATACGATCTCGATATCCGGATACCACATTCGTGAGGCTGGAGCGACGGCGGCTCAGGAGCTCGCGTTCACTCTGGCCGATGGCTTCACATATGTCGAACGGGGCATCGCGCGCGGGCTCGATGTGGATTCTTTCGCGCCGCGACTCTCGTTCTTCTGGGACATCCACAACGATTTCTTCGAGGAGATCGCCAAGCTGCGCGCCGCGCGCCGCATCTGGGCCAGGCACATGCGCGTTCGCTATGGCGCCAGGGATCCGCGGTCACTCGTGATGCGGTTCCACTCTCAAACTGCGGGCGTGACGCTGACGGCGCAGCAGCCAATGAATAACGTCGTGCGCGTCGCCTACCAGGCGATGGCGGCGGTGCTGGGGGGAACTCAGTCGCTCCATACGAACTCGATGGACGAGACGCTCGCGCTTCCGACCGAAGAATCGGTGCAGGTAGCGCTTCGCACGCAGCAGGTTCTCGCGTACGAGACGGGAGTACCGAACGTCATGGATCCGCTGGGCGGATCGTACTACGTGGAGGCGCTCACATCACAGCTCGAAGACGAAGCCGAAGATCTTTTCCGCCAGATAGAGGAAGTCGGCGGAGTGGTGCAGGGGCTCGAGACGGGATGGCTTCAACGCAAGATTTCCGAATCCGCGGCGCGCCAGCAGTGGGAGATAGAACAACATCGACGCGTGATCGTCGGAGTAAACGAGTTCGTCACGGACGAGCCGGCGCTTACGATCCCCCTGCTCAAGATTGGCGACACCGAAGGGGAGCAGCGAGAGCGCCTGGCGCACCTCCGCGCAAACCGGGATGCTGACCTTGTGACAAAATGTCTCGACGAGCTCCGTGCAGCAGCGCGGACGGACGAAAACATGATGCCGCGCATTCTCGACGCCGCCCGTGCCTATTGCACACTGTACGAAATACGCGCGGCAATGGAAGACGTGTTCGGTGCTTACCGCGAGCCAGTGTTTTTCTGAAGAAATCTCCCGAGTGGTGGGAGTCGTACTTTGACGCCCACTACCTGCTCGAATACGAGCCGATCTTTACGCCAGAGCGCGACCGATCCGAGGTTGCCCGTGTTATCGACGTGCTCGGGCTCCCCGCCGGCTCACGCGTCCTCGATGTGCCCTGCGGGCAGGGTCGGCACGCGCACCTGTTGGCCGAGACGGGCTATCGCGTCGAGGGCCTCGACTACTCGGAGCCGTTGATAAAGATCGCGCGGCAACGCGGTACGGGTCCGACACTCCACTACACGCGGGGCGACATGCGCCGCATGCCCAGTCGGTGGACAGGGAGGTTCGATGCAGTGCTGAACCTCTTTACGTCGTTCGGCTTTTTTGCCGACCCAGCCGATGACGCGCGAGTAGTTGGCGAGTTTGCCCGCGTAATGAAGCCGGGGGCACTGCTCGTATGGCACGGCGGCAGCCGCGACGGCGTGATGGCGCGGTTTCTTTCTCGTGACTGGTGGGAGACCGGCGATGGAACGATCGTGGCCCACGAGCGCTCGTTCGACCCGTTGTCCGGAATTCTCTCGATCGAATCCACGTGGCGGGGAGCAGGCAAGCGGCCGGGAAGGAGGCAGCACCGCATCCGGCTATACACGGCCAGCCGTCTCGCCGAACTTTGTGCGGGCGCGGGCCTGATAGTTGAGCAGGCCTTCGACGGGTTCAGCGACCGGCCGCTCACCCGACGGTCGAGCGAGATGATGCTCATTGCCAGGAAAGGGCTTTTCGTTGCCGCGGCCTTTCTTCCCCTGCTAAATTTGACTTCTGTATGAGACCAATCAGAGTATTAGTCGCGAAGCCAGGCCTTGACGGTCACGACCGGGGCGCAAAGGTGGTTGCTGCCGCGCTCCGCGACGCGGGAATGGAGGTCATCTATACGGGGCTGCATCAAACCCCGGAGATGATCGCTGCCGCAGCGGTTCAGGAGGATGTCGACGTCATCGGCCTTTCGATTCTGAGCGGTGCGCACATGACCCTCATTCCTCGCGTACGAGCGCTTGTGGATGCTCAGGGCCGCGACGACATACTCATTACGGGTGGCGGAATCATTCCGCGTGAGGACATGGACGCCTTGCAAGCGCAGGGAATCGGACGCCTGTTCGGTCCTGGAACACCGACCACTGAGCTCATCGATTACATAAAGGACTGGTTCGCCACCCGCGAGGCACAGGACGCATCGACTTCGGCCGCGTGACATGACGTCACGGCTCAGAGAGCGTAGTGCCGAAGTCCGCGAACTCGAATCGAAGCTTCGGCTCGGAGGTGGGCCCGAGCGGATCAAAAAACTCCACGCTCAGGGCAAGCTCTCAGCGCGAGAGCGAATCACTCGTCTTGCCGACCCGGGCTCGCGTTTCATTGAAGTTGGATTGCTGGTGGCGTACGACCAGTATGAAGGGCAGGCACCAGCCGCCGGTGTAGTGACCGGTGTCGGCATGGTTCATGGTCGCGAGGTAGTCATCGTGGCCAACGACGCAACGGTCAAGGCCGGCTCGTGGTGGCCCGAGACCATCAGGAAAATTCTCCGCGCGCAGGAAATCGCGATGCGGTGTCGTGTCCCAATCATCTATCTGGTCGATTCGGCAGGAGTGAATCTCCCCTATCAGGGCGGCGTCTTTCCGGGGCAATACGGAGCGGCGCGCATATTCTATTACAACTCGATCATGCGGAGATACCTTCGCATTCCCCAGCTCGCCGCCGTGATGGGACAGTGCGTTGCCGGAGGAGCATACCTTCCCGCACTCTCGGATGTCATCCTCATGGTAAAGGGGACATCCTTCATGGGCCTCGGCGGACCCAACCTCGTAAAGGGAGCGACGGGCGAGACGATCGACGCCGAGACGCTCGGCGGAGCGGCGACTCACACCGAGATAAGCGGCGTCGCCCATTACGCGACCGATACTGAAGAGGAATGTCTCGACAAGTTGCGCGACCTCGTCCAACGACTTCCCGTGCCGACAGGCAGCAACGAGCCGACCGATGCAAATGCGGCACGGTTCGACGCGTCGAATGACCGTTGGGCCGCGCCTTCATCAAAGGGTGAGGCCACCGCCGAAACGTTGCGCGGTGACCTGCTGTACGATCTTCTCCCGTCCGACCATCGCATGTCGTACGACATGCATGAGCTTCTCGCGGCGATCCTCGACAACGGGGCGCTCGACGAGTTTCAGGCGGACCTTGCAAAGGAGATGATCTGCGGAGATGCGAGCATCGAGGGCATTCGCGTCGGAGTCATCGCCAACGAGCGAGGCCTGATTAAAGGCCGGAAGGGTGAGAAACCGCGCTTTGGCGGAATCGTGTACGCCGAGAGCGCCGAGAAGGTCGCGTATTTCATCGACCGCTGCGACAAGCAGGGTATGCCGCTCCTCTTCGTGCAGGATGTATCAGGCTTCATGGTCGGCCCCGAGGCGGAGCACGGTGGAATCATCCGGGCCGGCGCCCGATTCGTCGAGGCGATGGCGACAGCGCTCGTGCCGAAAATCGTGCTCACGGTGAACCATGCCTCGGGCGCGGGATACTACGCGATGGCGGGACAGGGATTCGATCCCGATTTCATTTTCAGCTGGCCGACCGGAAGAATGGCAGTGATGGAAGGCGAGTCCGCTGTGAAGGCAGTTCATGGTCCATCTCTCGATGCTGCAATGAAGAAGGGTGAGGCGCCCGCGCCTGAAGTCGCGGCGGCAGTGGACGAAATGCGCGCCGACTACGAACATCAGCTCGACGCGCGATATGCGGGCGCACGCGGATTCATTGACGCCATCGTCTATCCGGAAGAAACCCGCGAGGTGCTGGCCATGTCGCTCCGCACCTCCCTTCGCAACAAGGGGCCGCACATCGGGCCATTCGTGCTCCCGCCGCACCTCGGAGAATGAAGTGAAACAGAAAGTTCGCGTCGCCAGTGGCCAGGGGTTCTGGGGCGATTCACTCGACGCGCCGAGGCAGCAGGTCGAAGGTGGCGAAGTCGACTACCTCATGCTCGACTATCTCGCCGAAGTGACGATGTCGATCCTCCAGAAGCAGAAGGAGCGCGACCCGTCAATGGGATACGCGCGCGATTTTGTTGGCGCGATGGACAGCGTCCTCGGCGCGGTGACTGAGCGCGGTGTTCGTGTCATTGCGAACGCCGGCGGAGTGAATCCGCCTGCCTGCGCCGCCGCCATTCGCGGTCTCGCTCCCACGGGTGACGCAGCCGACCGACTGCGCATTGCAGTCGTTACGGGGGATGACCTGCTCGACCGGCTCGACGAACTCATCGGCAACGGTCACACCCTCGCCAACATGGAAACTGGCGAGCCACTCGAGACAATTCGCGACGGCGTTCTGTCAGCAAACGCATACATCGGATCCACGCCGATTGTCGAAGGGCTTGCCAGGGGCGCGAACGTCGTCATCACCGGCCGTTCGACCGACACCGCGTTGACAATGGCTCCGCTCCGACACGAATTCGGATGGGCGCCAGATGACTGGGATCGCCTCGCAGCGGGCATCATCGCCGGGCACATCATTGAGTGCGGAGCGCAATGCTCCGGAGGCAATTGTCTCTACGACTGGCGGACCATTCCTGACCTGGCCAACGTCGGTTATCCCATCGCGGAGGCAAACCCCGATGGAACGTTCTTCGTGACGAAACACGCTGGAACCGGAGGCAGGATTTCTGTGCATTCGGTGACGGAACAGCTCGTGTACGAAATGGGTGACCCTCACGAGTACATCACCCCCGACGTCATCGCCGATTTCACGAGCATCAGCCTCGAGGATGCGGGCCCCGACCGGGTGCGCGTTTTCGGAATAAAGGGCCGCCCCGCGACAGACAAGCTCAAGGTATCGGTTGCCTATCGCGCGGGGTTCAAGGCAGTCGGAACGCTCGTCTACTCCTGGCCGGAGGCATTGGACAAGGCGGAGGCGGCTGATCGAATCCTCCGCGAACGGCTCGACCGCCTTGGACTCCGATTCGACCAGATCCTGACTGAGTTTGTGGGTGTGTCGGCGACGCACGGGCCGCTCGCGCAATCCGGCCGTGGCGACAGCCGACAATCGCTTCCTGAAGTTCAACTCAGAGTCGGCGTAAGGGGCTCCAATCGCCGGGATGTCGAGAGATTCACGCGCGAGATCGCGCCACTCGTGCTCAACGGCCCGCCCAGCGTTACGGGGTTTGCAGGCGGCCGTCCGAAGGTCGAAGAGATAGTGGCATACTGGCCGGCACTGATCGACAAGAGTGTCGTGACCACGCGTGTCGAGATAGTCTGATGAAAGTTCAGCTTCTCGACCTCGCTCACGCACGGTCCGGCGACAAGGGCGACACCGCCAACGTGGGCTTGATCGCTCTGCGGCCGGAATGGTATGCAGTGATCGACCGCTACGTGACTCGCGACGCAGTTGCGAAGCACTTCGAGGGAGTCATATCTGGCCCCGTCGAGCGGTTCGAGTTACCCAACCTTGGCGCACTCAACTTCCTTCTGCACGGAGCTCTGGACGGGGGGGGAACTCTATCTCTCAAGACCGACGCGCAGGGCAAGGTGTTCTCCACTGCGTTGCTTAGAATGGTTATCGATATTCCCGACGAGCAGGCGCGACAGGTCGGCATCGCCTCAGGCAAGGTCACTTTATGACTCCGATGACCATTGCGAAGCTCACGCTCGGACTAATCGCCGCAGTCCTGTTCGGACTTGGTGTTCGCGGAGGTCACCCCGCGCTCAGATGGGCCGCGATCGCATTCCTCGCTGCCGCAGTGCTTGTCCGTTTTTTCGACCGCGACAGGAAAAGCCGATGACTTCGTCAACCAGAGTTGACGCGCCGAATCACCAGACCGTCGAGCAACCGGTAGCGACCGATGTCGTCTATTTCGATGGACGGTACATCGCCAAGGCCGAGGTTCGGGTATCGCCGGACGACCGCGGCTTCCTGCTTGGCGACGGCATTTATGAGGTGGCCGCCGCGTATGACGGGCGCTTCATCGCGCTCGACCAGCACATGGACCGGCTTCGAAGCAGCCTTGCGAAGGCGCGCATCGATGGCTCTATCGCCGATCCACTGGAAACTGTTTTTCAGGAACTTCTCGAGCGGAACGGTTTCGCCGAGAGTGGAAAAGCGATGGTTTATCTGCAGGTTACACGTGGTGCCGCGCCACGAACGCACGCATTCCCCAGGTTTGCCTGTCGGCCCACGGTCTATGCCTATGCGGCTCCGTTTCCGGACATGGGTGATCTCGTAGCGGGCGTGGGCGCAATCACGCTACCCGACCTTCGCTGGTCGCGATGCGACATCAAGGCCATTTCTCTGATGGCCAACGTCCTCGCTAATCAGGAAGCGAAAGAAGCGGGGGCATTCGAGGCGATACTCGTTCGGGATGGTGTCGCGCTCGAGGGTACGCACACGAGCTTTTTCGCGGTAAAGGACGGTGTCGTTCACACCGCACCGCTTTCCAATCTGATTCTTCCTGGCATCACGCGGGAACTGGCCATCGACGCACTGCTGAGAGACGGCATCGAGTTGGTTGAACAGCCAGTGGCAGAGGCGAATCTCGAAACGATGGACGAACTTTTCATCACTGGTACGACAACTGAAGTAGTCCCGATCATCAGGCTGAACGGACACTCGGTTGGGTCAGCTGCTCCGGGGCCTGTGACGCTCAGGATCGCGCACCTCTATCGCAATGCTGCGGGCATTTGAAGTGGATAATTCCGCGCAACCTGCGGGTCTGGGCTCGGGGCGGTTAAGGAACAAGGCGTAACGACTTTGATCACGGATTTGACGGATTAGACGGATGTGACGGATGTGACGGTTTAGGCACGGATTCAAGACGATCACTGGGGATCGGCTCGCGACAATCTTCCTCCCGAGTCGCGCTCCCGAAAGTTCTTATACCTTCGTGTTCGCACTTGTTCATTCTTGTTCGTTCTTATCCGTTAAATCCGTCAAATCCGTGGAAGTCCCCCCTCGAACAGCGCCGTTTCGCGACGCCTGGCGCGACGAAGAGTTTGAGCTTGATCGTGCCGGGGCGCCGTCGAGCCAGATGGCTGCCGCGAATCGCTAGATTGAGGAGTGCCATCCCCGACAAAAATCCCCGAGCTACTCTCCCCAGCTGGCTCCCTGGAGGCCGTTCGCGCCGCCGTCGCGAATGGCGCTGACGCAGTCTACCTCGGCGCCGAGCGTTTCAACGCCCGGGACGAGGGAGCACAGCTCACGCTCGACGAAGTAGAGATCGCTTGCCGGCTCGCTCACTCTCGCGGGGCGAGGATATACCTCACTCTCAACACCCTTGTAAAACCCGCTGAACTGTCGGATGCGCTCACGTTTCTTGGCGACGCCATCGACCGCGGCATCGATGCAGCCATCGTGCAGGACATCGGCATCGTCCGGCTGATAAGGAAGGTCTACCCGGGGTTCGAAATTCACGGCTCCACCCAGATGACCGTGCACGACTCGGCCGGTGCTGCGGTGATGCGGCGCATAGGTGTCGAGAGAGTCGTCCTTGCGAGAGAGAACACTCTCGAAGACATAAGGGCGATACGAAGTGCCGTCCCCGAGCTCGGACTCGAAACGTTTATTCACGGCGCTCTCTGTATTTCGTACTCGGGGCAGTGCTACATGTCGGGCATGATCTCGGAGCGGAGCGCGAACCGCGGCTCGTGCGCACAATCCTGCCGAAAGGATTACGTCCTCAAGGACACCGATTCGGGGGAGATTCTCGACACTGGTTATCTGATCTCTGCGCGCGATCTTGGCGCATACGCCAGCCTTCCTGAAATCGCCGACGCCGGAGTTGGTTGCCTGAAGATCGAAGGGCGCAAGAAGAAGCCGGAGTATGTAGCGGTTGTGACGCGAAACTACAGGCAGACGCTTGACAAGGTCGCGGCCGGACTCGATGCCGCGCTGCCGAGCGACGCTGAGCAGGACATGGTGCAGATATTCAGCCGCGGCTTTACGCCCGGCATGTATCAGGGTCGCGCCGGGCGCGATTATGTGACGCGCTCTCACCCGGATAATCGCGGAGTGGTTCTTGGAACGGTGGTGGCGGCGGAGCGCGGCGAGATCATCCTCGATGTGTCGTCGCCGCTTCTCGTCGGAGATGGCGTCGGCTTTGAGCCCCCCATTGGCACCCTTGCAAAAACGATTGGATTTACGGTGGAAAGCGTTCGTACGATTTTCATTGGAGATTCGACCCGCCTCGCGGTGCGAACGAACATTCACGTTCCCGCAGGATGGACGGTGGTGCGCAGCTTCGACGCCCGCCTCATGGCAATTGCCCGCGAAAGCTTCGCGAACGTGACGCTCCCCGCCGCCGGATCGCGCCTGCCCCTGGACGTGCGCGTGTTCGGCTCAGCGGGAGGCGCGCTCAAGATTGTGTTCGTTTCGGCTGAGGACACGGTGACTGTCCGTAGCAACATGCCACTGGCCAGGGCAGATAAACGCTCGCTCGACCTCAAACAACTGCGTGATCAGCTCGGACGTCTCGGCGAAACGTCCTTTGTGCTCGGCAACGTGGACGCCGATGGTCTCGCCCAAGGGTTGTTCCTGCCAGTCAGCGAACTCAATCGCCTTCGGCAGGCGGCCGTGGAGGAATTGGAGCAGCGGAGCGGCTGGAAGAATGCAGGTTCGCGCGACGAGCGGGCTCAAATCGTAAGCCGGGCAGTATCCGACGTCTCGCCGCGCGAGATGTCACCCGTCGCACGAGAGGCCGGCGCTGGCGAGTTCGTTCTCGTCGCCGAGACATTCGACTTTGGCGATGCTCTCGCGGCCGCAGCCGCAGGAGCGACCGAGATATGTTTCGATCCGTTTCTCCGTCAACCCGCGCCACCAGCCGCACGGGTTCGCAATCTCGCCGATCAGCTACTGGCGGACGGCGTCTCGTTGAGACTTCGCCTGCCGAGCATCGTGCGGCCGGCGGAGCGCAAGAATCTGGTGAAGTGGCTCGCTCTGGGGCTTCCGATGTCGACCGGCCACATCGGGCTTGTGGCCGAGCTTTCCGGAGAAGGGCATGATGTCGTTGCCGACTATGCCGTCAACTGCTTCAATCAACACACTGCGGCAGAACTTTTTGGAATCGGTGCGAATCGTATTGTGCTTTCGGTCGAGCTGACTACGGACGAAATGTTGGCGGTGACCGTGCCTTGGGCGGGTAGGGGTTTCGATGCCGTCGTCTATGGACGACCGGAAGGAATGACTATAGAGCACTGTGTGCTTTCTGCCGCGTTCGACCGCAAGCCGATGACCTGTCGCGATCTGTGCGTGCGTGACCACACCAATGTCGAGCTAATCGATCCTGCGGGATATGCGTTTTCGGTTGCGACCGACAGTGCGTGTCGCAACCGGCTGCTCCATTCGCGTCCGCTCGAGGCATCCGAGTTCATTCCCCGCCTTTGGCGCGGGGGGCTTCGCAACTATCGCATGCTATTCAATGTGCGGGGGGATCGGGTTGCCGAGTTGACAGGCGGTTACCGGTCTCTACTCGACTCGCTTCGCGATGGCCGTTCCGTTTCTGCCTCCCAGCCTCGCGCGTTGGTTGGGTCGGCGTTCACGCGGGGACATTTCGCGCGTGCCGTCTGAGCGGTGAGAATTCTCGTAACGGGGGGCGCCGGTTTCATAGGGAGCCATGTCTGCGAGCGGCTCGCGGCACGCGGCGACGAAGTTGTGATCGTCGACTCGTTCGATCCTTTTTACGATCCGTCGATCAAGCGCCGGAACATCGAGAATCTGGTGGCGTCGAATCGAGCCGAGCTGATCGAGGCTGACATCGCGGATTCGGCGCGCATCGAGGAGGCGTTGGGGGCAACCCCGGTAGACGCAATCATTCATCTCGCAGCCCGCGCGGGGGTCAGGCCCTCTCTCGAACGCCCAATGGATTACATCCGCACGAACGTCGAAGGCACGCAGTCGATCCTCGATCTCGCACGCCGACGCGGCACGCGTCCATTCGTGATGGGCTCAAGCTCGAGTGTATACGGAGATTCCACTCCGGTTCCATTCAGCGAAGCGGAGCCAGCCGTAGAGCCCATTTCACCGTACGCTGCGACAAAGCGCGCCGCCGAGCTGCTGTGTCATTCATATGCTCACCTTTACGGCCTCACTGTCGCGTGCCTCAGGTTGTTCACAGTGTACGGGCCCCGGCAGCGACCGGACCTGGCCATTCACAAGTTCGCGGATTTGATGACCCGTGGCGTCGAGATTCCTGTGTTCGGCGACGGTACGACCGAGCGGGACTACACGTATGTTGGAGATATCGTCCAGGGAATCGAGGGCGCGCTGGACTGGAGTGTCGGTGCCAGTTCCGCTTCGTTCGAGATCGTGAACCTCGGAGAAAGCCAGACGACATCGCTGTCCCGTCTCATTGATCTTCTCTCGATCGAGCTCGGGGTCACTCCGCAAATCAAGCGGCTGCCGAATCAGCCGGGCGACGTGCAGCGCACGTTCGCTGATGTTGCGAAAGCTCGCGCGTTACTCGGATACGATCCGAAAACGCCGATGGAAGACGGCATCCGACTGTTCGTCGACTGGTTTCGCGCCCAACAATCCGGCAATGCGCGTAGCGGCGCATAACGGCGCGAACATCTGGGGTGGAGCTGAACGTGCGACGGTGACGCTGCTACGTGGCTTGATGGATCGCGGGCACGAAGTCGTTCTCTTCTGCAACAGCGACATTGTGGTGCGCGAAGCCGCCGCGCGCGGCGTTCCCACTCGACGCTGTGTCATTGGCGGCGATCTCTCGCTGTTCCACGCGTTCCGTATCGCGTCGGTGCTCCGTGAATTCCGGCCGGACGTTTTCATCATCGGCACCTACAAGAAACTTTTTCTCGCATCGCTCGGCGCGCGAACCGCTCGCGTTCCACGTATCGTCGCGCGGGTCGGGCTCGAATCCGATACTCCAAGGAGCTTCAAGTATCGATTCGCGCTCAGAAGGTGGATTGATGGCGTCGCCGTCAACGCGCGCAGAATTGCGCCTTCGTTTGCGAACCTCGAGGGGTTCGGGGCCCACAAGGTTGCCCTCATTCCCAATGGCGTGCGGATGCCTGACCCGCGCAACTACACTGGCGCGTTGCGCAGGCGCCTCGGGATCGACCCACAGACAATCCTGATCGGGACCATCGCGCGCCTCGCTGGCCAGAAGCGAATCGATCGCCTGCTCGAAGTCGCCCGGTTACTGCCTGAAAGCATAGCAGTTGTTATCGCCGGAGACGGCGCACAGAAAAGCGCGCTCGAAGCAAAAGCGGCAGCGCTCGAATTATCATCGCGCGTTCACTTCATCGGGCATCTCGAAAATGCTGGCGAGGTTCTCGAGGCGCTCGACATATTCGTCGTGTCGTCCGATCGCGAAGGACTCTCGAATGCAATGCTTGAGGCGATGGCCCACGGCGTTCCAGTTGTGAGTACACCCGTGAGCGGCGCCGACGACGCGCTCGTCGCCGACGCGGAGAGCCCTGCCGCCGGGATCATCGCCGATTTTACACCAGAGTCGCTCACAGAAGCAGTGCGCGAGTTGATCGACGATCCCGATCGGCGAACACGCATGGGCAGGGCAGCGCGCGAACGGGCAAGAAAACAATTCTCGCTCGACGTGATGCTGGATCGGTGGGAGGACTTTCTTTTTCCACCGGCTCGCGTCGCGCAGCAAGGCGAGAGCGGCGCGAGGGAAGCTGCCGTGCGAATCACATGAAGCTCGTCATTCAGAATACGAGCGCAGTCTGGGGCGGAAACGAGAAATGGCTCGCGAATGTCGCCGCTGGTCTCGCATCGCGTGGGCACGACATCGTCGTATCGTGTCCCGGCGGCGCAGTTCGACAAGGAGTTGAGCGGCGCGGCATCCGGACCAGCCGATTCAGACCGCGCGGATCGGTGGACGTCGTCAGTGGCTTGAGTTTCGCTGCCTGGTTGGGACGCGAGGCGCCCGACACCCTGCTTCTCACATCGTGGCATTCACTGTCCTGGAGCGCCTGGTCGGCGCGGGTGGCCCGCATACCACGCCTCGTGCTCCGCCAGGGAATCGTTCGAACGTATCCTGCAACGGGTCACCGTCACGCGGCGCTGCAACGAGTGGACGCCGTTATCGCCAACTCGACAGAAATTCAGGACATTTGGGATCGGTCGGCGCCACCCAGCGCGCGGGGCCGCGTCAAGGTAGTTCTGAATGGCATCGAACCACGGAAAGATCGACGCGAGGCAGCGCGCAACACACTTCGCGGGGAGCTTGGCCTCGAGGAGAGCACGATCCTGATCGGAGGTTCCGGACATATTTTCCCACGAAAGGGATTCGATTTCCTGCTCCGCGCCTTTGCCATTGCCAACGTTCCTGATTCTCAGGTCGCAATCGCAGGGCACGGCGACCAGAAGCCGGAGCTTGAGCGCCTCGCGGCGGAACTCGGCATCGTCGATCGGGTTCACTGGCTCGGACACAGGGACAAAGGACCCGACGTTGTCGCGGGCTTCGACCTCTTCGTTCTCAGCAGCCACAGCGAGGGAATGGCGAACGTGATGCTCGAGGCGATGGCGGGTGGAGTTCCAGTTATCGCATCCGACATCAGCGGCGTTCGAAAGGCGATAGGAGCGACTGAATTCCGGCAACCCGCTGGATGGATCGTCCCGCCGGCCGATGCCCCGGCGCTGGCAAGCGCAATTGGAGCGGCAGCTTCCCTTGTTCGCCTGGGAAGCGATGTCGTTCGCGCACGAGTCGAAGAGGCGCATTGGCGCATCGAACACTGGTTTGGCATTGATCGAATGATCGACGAGTGCGAAGCGATATTGTTCGGCCGATGATTGTTTCGGGAGGCGGTGGCGATAAGGCGCCACACATCTGCATCGTGCTGCTCACCGGCCTTGGCGACGTTGTGAACGGACTGCCTTTGGTCAATGCTATCCGGGATCATTATCGATCGGCGCGAATCACGTGGGTCGTGGAGCCGATGCCGGCAGGCATTCTCGCCGGTCATCCATCTATCGACCGGCTGGTCGTGTATCACCGAAGGCAGGGACTTCGAGGCATTCGCCTGCTCGCGAATGACCTGCACAAGGAACCTCGCATCGATGTCACGCTCAACCTCAACGTATATCTCAAGAGTGTGTTTCCCACTCTGCTCTCGAGAGCGCCGCGGCGCATTGGATTCGATCGGGCACGAACATTCGACGGCGTGTGGCTGGCGTCAAACGAACGGCTCCCGCAGCGCCCACGGGCGCACACGGCCGACATGTTTCTCGAGTTCGCTCAACAACTTGAAGTTCCGGTTCACAACCCCGAGTGGCGACTCGGCTTCGACCAGCACGAGCGCGACGAGCAGGCGCTGTTCTTCGAGCAGTTCGCGGGGAGCCCCGTGGCAACGATCATCCCGGCGAGCGCGACGATCAAGAAAGACTGGTTGCCGGAACGTTGGTCTGCGGTAGCTGATTCACTCCAGAATGATTTCGGGTTTCGCGTCGTGATAGCCGGCGGTCCGGGGGACCGGGAGCAGGCGATGGCGCGTGAGATTGTGGAGCGTTCGTCGGGTGGCATCACATGGGCGATGGGCGACTCGGTGCGCCGGCTCGCCTGGATAATTGAGCGAAGTAGCCTTCTGCTTTCGCCCGATACTGGGCCCGTTCACATCGCCCGCGCTCTTGGCGTCCCCGTCGTTGGTCTTTACGCCCATACAAACCCATGTAGGGTCGGCCCCTGGAGAGCGTTCGATGACTTGTGGGTCGACCACTACACTGAGCCGGGATCAAAACCCGACCCGTCCAATCGCACGCCCAAGTGGAACCGGATGCCCTCGATAACCATTCGAGAAGTCCTCGACAGGGTTCAAGTCGCCGTCGACAGGTACAAAGTGAATCGCGTGAGTCTGCCGTCTGGAGCGGGCGAATGATTGTCGTAACTGCGCTCATCCCTGGGATAATGGACCGATGACGCGTCCGACAATGGAAGATGCCCGCGCGGCATTGCGAATGTCCTTCGGATACGATGAGTTCCGGCCCGGCCAGGAGAAGGCCATCGAGTCGGTGCTTGCGGGGAAGGATACTCTGGTTGTCCTTCCGACCGGCGGTGGAAAATCGGTCTGTTTTCAGATTCCTGCGCTGATTCTGCCCGGCCTCACGGTAGTTGTGTCTCCGCTCATATCCCTGATGAAGGATCAGGTCGATGCGCTCGAAGCGCGAAATCTTCCGGCTGCTTTCATCAACAGCAGCCTCACTTCGGCGCAGGTGTCCGATCGACTTTCGCGAGCCGAGCGCGGAGAACTCCGGCTGCTGTACCTGGCGCCGGAGCGGTTCGATTTCGGCAACGTGGCGTCGAGGCTGGCAGATATTGGCGTGAGCCTGCTGGCCGTGGACGAGGCGCATTGCATCAGCCAGTGGGGGCATGACTTCAGGCCCAGCTATCTCAGGGTGGCTGAGGCGAGAAAACGCCTCGGATCGCCTCCGACTGTTGCACTCACCGCGACGGCGACTCCCGAAGTTCGCGACGACATTTGCCGGCAGCTTGCACTCGACAATCCGCGCACCATCATCACAGGTTTCGACCGGACCAACCTCACATACCATGTGCTGCCGGCCCGCAACGACGCGGAGAAAGATTCGCTTCTCGTCGAGACCCTTCGGGCTCATGATGGTCTCGCCGTCGTGTATGCGTCGACGAGAAAATCTGTTGATCGCATTGCGTTCATGCTGGAACAGGAGGGTATCTCTTCGGCCGGTTATCACGCCGGCCTCGACGACCAGCACCGGCGCGACGTGCAGGAAGCGTTCATGACCGAGCGCATCCGGGCGATTATCGCGACCAACGCATTCGGAATGGGAATCGACAAACCCAACGTGAGGCTTGTGATCCATCACTCAATGCCCGGCACGCTGGAGGCTTACTATCAGGAAGCAGGTCGCGCAGGGCGCGATGGAAACAGGTCGGAGGTATTCCTGCTGCACTCGTTTCCTGATCGTTTCACACACGAGTTCTTCATTCGAGGCGCATACCCCGAAAAGGCAGTCGTTGAGAAAGTTTATGCCGCTCTTTCCCGGCACGCAGC
>JBKJRW010000160.1:0-7523 GCA_046593165.1 Gemmatimonadaceae bacterium | reverse complement strand
GACAACGTTGGTGATCTGCTGTTCGCGGGTGGAGACAAAGTTCTGGAGGTAGCGGCCGATTCGGACGTCTGCGTAACTGGCACCGGCAAGCTTTGCGGCGTTGAGCGCGTCCATCATCAGGTCGCGCGTTGCCGCGTCCATGACGGGAGCAGCAGGCTCCTTCGCCGCGAGCGGGGCCATGCCGTGGGCCTTTCTGAACGCCGCCTCGGCGGCAATGGCGCCGGCGACGAGCGTTCCCTGCTTGAGGAATTCCCTTCGGTTGGTCATGACGTTTTGAGTTGGTGGTTCCGCGGAGCGGGTGCCTACGGGAAGATGCAGCGCGGCCGCGCCGGGCGGGAGAGCGAAGCGTGTAAGGAAGTTGTTGCCCAACGGCAAACTCTCAAAGAAAGCAGATAGCTGACAAAGCAGGCCAGGCGGGTAGCAGGTAGCGCGTCATTCGCGAAGGCGCCGCGTCGCTCCCGTGGCAAGCAATGTCTTTCAGAGCCAACCGTCGTGCTTCCGCTACCTGGTCTGGCATTGAGGTGCAGCACTTCCGCAATCACAAAGGGTTGACCCGTCCGCCCGGTGGCGGCGTGACCCGCCCGCCGGGTGTGGTGACGATGTGCTTCATCACTAGGTCCACCGCCCGGGGCGCAGCGGCGCGGTTGTCGCACGCCGCCTTCGCTTCAGGAACGACATACCCGTCGCCGCCTTCGCAGGCGGGGTAGACATTGAAGGCCAGTCGAACGGTGTCGCCAGCGCGGATCACTGTGCCATCGGTCTTCTGGATATCACCGACGATACGCGAGCCGGACGGCCGCGTGCGATCCCAACTGTACTTGAGCCCGGAGACCTGCAGGTACGCGCCCTTGCCGACCACCCCTTCGGCGACTCCGCGCTCCAGGATTTCGCGGAGGCGAGCGCCCTCGATCGGAAAAACCATGATCCGGGCCTCGTCGGGAAAGAGAAAGATCGACTCGATCTGGTAGTTGGTGATTGGGCCGGCGGGGATTACATCATCGATGCGCATTGTGCCGGCATTCATGATCGCTGCGTCAGCGCCTGTACCGCTCCGGATCGCGTCGGTGACGAGATCGCCAAGTGGCGATTCCTTCGCCCGGTTGACAACGTCACGACCGTCCAGCGCAAAGGTCGCTGTTGCGATCACCTTCTCGGGCCCGAGTCGCTTTGCTACGCTATCCTGCCACGACTGGACGACAGCGCGAGTCGCGGGATCCATCGGGAGAGTCTTGTCGATGAAAATCAGTCGATCGCCCTGAACCCAGCCGTTCGCGGTGTGCGTGAGACTGATCAGCTGTGCCGACCGCGAATTCGCGTCGGCCTTGAGCAATCTCTTGCTGCCCACTAGCACCCGGTGGAACTCATGCTCGTGTCCGCCAAGTATGAAGTCGAGGTCGGGCTCACGAGCGAGGAGCGCGCTATCGGACTCGACTGACTGGTGCGTGAGTCCATAGACAACCTGAGCACCCGCTACCTTGAGCGCCGCGATGGCTGCGTGCGCTGCGCTGTCGGGGTTGGAGCATTTCACGTAGCGGCGGTAGTCTCCTGTCAGCGTCACACCGAAGACACCGACCTTTGTTCCGCTTATGGTACTCGTGTCCCATCGCGAAACTCCGGCGAAGGGTTCGCCATTCGCGTTCATGCAATTTGCCGAGGTCCACTTGAACCGTGACCCGGCAATTCTTGCGACGAGAGTATCGCGATCGAGTTCGAACTCGTGATTGCCGAACGTGACGAGATCCAGTTTCGCGACATTCAGTTGCTGCCTCATCTGCTCGCCACGATGCCATTTGCTGAGCAGGCTCGGCGACATGAAATCGCCGGCAAGGACGAACGTCACCGGCCCGGTGCGGGCAAGTGAATCGCGGAGCGCGGCTACGCGGGCGAGTCCCGCCGTGCCGTCGCGGAGCGTGTCGCCGAAGTAAACGTCGTTAATGAGGAGAAAGCGCAGGGGCGGTCTCGTTGATTCGCCGCTGGCGGCCGAGACTGGAATGGGGGCCGACTCGGGCGATGAGGCAGGTGCGCATGCAGCAAGCACAATTGCCGGAACAACGAGAGATACACGACGAATCATGAAAGGGCCTGTCAGTTTGTTGGGGACAATCGACGCTGTTACCAGTTACCCTGCTTTCGCATGTCGAGGCGCAACGGGTGTTTGCTCTGCCCCTCAGCAACTATATAAGGAATGTTCATCCGGTCGCCGATGATCGTGCCAATGATTGGAGGAGGTCGCCGGCGCTGCTTGGTCGCATCGGGAGTGAAGGTGATCGACGTGCCGCTCACCTTGAATTTTCCCTTGTATGTCTCGTTGAGCATTGGCCCCGGCCGCACCGCCGCGCGCGGCTTCACATGCTGGCGATAGTACTTGAATGAAGCGATGAAGCGGCCGTCGGGGCGAAGGGTCACCAGGGCGCGCTCGAGCTTGAACCAGTGCTCCCACCCGTCCTGCGAAGGGACTCTTTCGATTCTCGGCAGCGGGCGCGCGTTGAGGAGCGTTCCTACGAAAAGACCGGAGGGAGCTGCGCTCGTCGCTGCGAGCGAGGCTGGGGACAGCGCGAGCGCTGCCAGCAGGGCCAGAAAGAATCTCGAGAAACGCATGCTAACAAGTATAGGGACCGGAACCCCGAACCCGGCACCCGGTACCGGAAAAAGAAAGCGCCCCTCCACACTTCTGTGGCGAGGCGCTTTCTCTTTCTTCAGCTACCGATCAACGGATTATTGAGGCGTTCCGCGGCGGGTAGCGGGAAGCAGATCTGATTCCCGTAGAATCCGCCGAAGTGATGTTGCGTGCCAGCGGCTGGCGACAGCGGAATACTGTAGCGGACAATATCCCCGAGATGGTGGCTTTCGAGGAACAACTCGCGCCGGCGTTGATCGACAAGCTCAGAGAGATACTGAGCCTGAGTCGTCCCGGTGAATGCAACCTGACCGCCACGAACCCGCTCGGTATTCAGGATAGGCAGTGCCGTCGCAAGACTCCCGGCGCGGATATCCGCCTCAGCGATGATGAGCTGCGCCTCCTCGTAAGTCGCGAGAGGAATCGGCGCATCTACGGTCGCGTACTTGGTCTGGTAGAAATGCCTGATCGTGGTGGCGCTCGTCACGGTCGTGGCAACAACCGGAACGCGAGGATCGCCAGTCATGCTGCGGTACGGCTCGCCAACCGAACTCGCCCGGTTCGTGATCGCGTTGTCAGCCCAGACGAAGTTGTTGCGGCGGCCGACGGTCGCAGAATAAGTGGCGTTCTTGACGAACCCAGTCGGAATCTGCTGCGCGTCCGCTTTCGCACCCGCGTAGTCGCGCAGATTGAGCTTGGCGCGAGCGCGGCCGAGGTACGCCATCCGGAGAATATCCGTGGTGCTGGTCGCCTGCGCGGCAGCGATCGATTCGGTGAACCTGTTCACCGCGATCTTGAATACGCTGTCGCGCTGGATCTCTCCGCCGTAATCGATCGAACGGTCGGCATTGATCTTGGAGAAGGCGAGCGTGCAGAAGCCTTCGCCGAGCATGACGTACGAGTAGCCTGCGTACGCGGCGGCGATTCCGATGAGCCGCGTACGATTGGTCGGCACCTCAGCGTCAGTCCATCCCTTGAGGTATCCGAGAATATTCTCGGCGGATGCGCGAGCGACCTGAAGCGGTTGATATGCAGCGAGTGCCGCGCAACTGCCGGTGGCGTAGCGATTATCCGTCGGAATGGCGCTGCGACGGTCGGCGGGAACCCGGTCAGCCGTTTGCTGGGCGTAAATGAATTCTTCACCGACAGTAGCACTTTGAACTGTATACGCGGCGAACGCGCATTCGAAGTCGGCTACTGCGCCGTCCACGAGAAGTTGCGCATTCGCCGGCGTCTCGACGTTTACTGCGGGAATGCGGCTCGACGTCTCGACATCGAGCGGATTGTTCAACCCCTCGCATGCGACGAGGGTGAGGAGCGCCGCACCGACAAGCACCAGTGGGTGCCGGATTCTATCGATCATGTGATGATGACCTGTGGTTGATGAGTGGTTGCTCATATATCACCAGGCAAGGTTGAGGTTCACTACCCACTGCGTCGCCTGCGGATTTGTCGTCTGATCGAACAGCGCGAACCCTCCGCCGCGAGTTCCGCCAAGGAAGAACGCTTCGGGATCGAGTCCCGGATATTTGGTCCATGTGTGCAGGTTCCTGCCGGCGATTCCGACTACAGCCCGGCTGAATTTGCCGAAGCGGTTGAACGACTGAGGCAGAGTGAACTGCACTGCGACCTCACGAAGCTTGGTATAGCTCGCATCGTTGATGTATCCGTCGGGGAGAACGTCGGTGCCCGCTTTCAGACTCGCGATGAGCTTCGGATCGTAATCCTGTGGATAGTACCACTCTCTGCAGCGCGCGTTGACGACGCAGCGAAACCGCTGGCTGCCATCGACCTTGACGTAGTCGCGCTTGAAGTCGACGAGCGCAGACACACGCACGTTCTTGAGCAGCGTGAGCGTATTCGAGAACGAGCCCTCGACCCGAGGAATCGTGCGGCCGAGGTAAAGAAACGGGGCGCTCGTGCAGAGCACCGATCCGCCCTTGCCATCGTCGCACATCACGTTGGTGGCCGTGCCGGCAGGAGTGATTGTCGCCGAAACAATTTTCTTGTTGAAGTACGATCCGAGCGGATATCCAACCTGGTGCCGCGGCGGAAGCGAGCCTGTGCTGGCGTTGACGAAGTCGGGCACCGGGCACGTCTTCGGATCGGTAGTACCGGGGATGTATCCCGCACATGTGCTCTGTCTGCGCAATTCGAGCACCGACAGTGCCGTACCCAGGTTTTCCACCTTGTTGCTGTTTACCGAGTATCCGAAGGTCATGTCCCAGCTCAGGCGATCAGTTACGAGCGGAGTCGCTCTGAGCAGCATTTCGAGACCCGAGTTACGGATAGAGCCAGCGTTGAACGGCTGCGTGCCTGGCACGCCAATCGAGGGCGCGATGGTGCGATCGAGGATCGCGTCGATTGTGCGTTTCCTATAGTAGGTCACTTCGGCGCCGACCCGATCGTCGAGCGCGCCCAGGTCGAAGCCCAGCTCAATCTCCTTGCTTCGCTCGGGCCCAAGGTCCGGATTGCCGATCGTGAGTTGCGTCACCGTCGGAACATCGCCGGGGCCAGTCGCGCTTTCATAGGTCTGAAGAGCGGAGAAGGTAATCGGCTGCTTGCCCGATTCACCGTAGGCGGCGCGGAGCTTCAATGCGTTGAGGAATGGGATGCCGGCTCTGCGCCCTTCGATCGGGATGTAGCTGAGGCTGAACTTGGGATAGTAGACGCGATCGAAGTTCTGGCCGAATGCGCTGTTATCGTCAGCGCGGATCGCAGCGGTGAGGTAAAGCTTTTCGTTCCATCCTACCTGTTCCTGGGCGTATAGGCCGAGTGTCGCATCTTCTTCGATGTCGTGGCAGGTAGAGAGTCCCGTTGTGGTCGCGGAAACCGTCGTGATGCCCGTTGACGGAAAGTTGGACCCCGACGCGCAGGAGATCTCGAAACGGTTGCGATAGTACTGCACACCGAACGAGGTTGTCGATCGGAGCGCAGCCGAAAAATCGTGCAGCGCCGACGCCGAATAATCCGCAGTGTAATTGTTGATCGATCGGAATGTCATCGTCCGATAGCCGAGGCCGGCGCCGATCAACGCGGTGGTGAGTGAGTCGTCGAGACGGCGGCCCAGCTCGCTGTTTTCTTCGTGCGTGCGGTCGGTCCCGGCGTTCAGGCGGTGCTTGAACCACTTGTTGAGTTGCTGGTTGATCTGGAGTCCGCCCGTGAAGCGGTCTACCACCTGGTAGAATTCGAGGTAGCGATCGTACTGCTCAGGCAGGCCGCTGTTGAATCCGCGGCGGGGGTTCGCGTTGCCGTTAGCGAGTGGAACGTAGTTGACCGGATTCGCGTTGACGACGCCGAGTGTGCGGCCGCCGCAACCTGCTTCGCACGGCAGGGTGATGTTGCCGTTGGTGTAACCGATGTTGAATCCGAGATCAACCTGCTTGTTGGGATTGACCGTGAGGTTGAGCCGGCCGGTGCGACGTTTGACCGTATTCGAAACCTCCATGCCATCGGAGTTCTCGATTCCCAGGCCGGCATAGTAGCGGAATAGCTCCGAACCACCGCTGGTGTTGATATCGTTCTCGTTTATTCGGCCGTTCTGGAAAACCGGTGTTCCGCGCGCGTCTTCGAGCGCGATGAGATTAATGGACACTGTGTCGAGCTGGCCAGCGGTGCCGCCGACCTTTGGAATTGGTCGGAAGTTGATGCGGAAGCGACCTTCGGGATTCTGGAAGTAGTTAGTGCCCTGGCGCGTGGAGTAATTCCAGCGCGACTTGCCCATCGCTCCCTTCTTGGTGATGATCTGAATGACGCCGTTGGATGCTTCGGTGCCGTAGAGAGTCGCGGCGGCGGGGCCCTTGATCACCTCGAGCGATTCGATGTCATCTGGATTGATGTCATTGATGCGGGAGATCGAGCTTGAGCCGAAGGCCTGGTTGGTGGGGCCGGTCGAAGCTTGTGCGTTGACGCGGACGCCATCCACGTAGATCAATGGCTCGTTGGAGAGTGAGAGGCTGGAGGCACCGCGGATGCGGATACGGGCCCCCGTTCCAACATTGCCTGTCGCGGGGTTGATGAATACGCCAGGGGTGCGGCCGTTGAGGAGCTGCTGGATATTGTTGATTGTTCCCTGCTCCGTGATTTTTGCGGCATTGACAGTCGTGACTGAATTGCCGAGTTCCCGGAGTGCCTGCCCGCCCGGCGTTCCGGTGATCACCACTTTGTCGAGGGCGACCGATTGTTCAGTCATCGCAACGCGAAGGTCGGTGATACCGATGCGAACCGTCTGGCGTACCGGACGGTAGCCGATGCGACGTATCTCGAGCGTCACAGTCTCGCCCGTGAGTCCTCCGAGGCGGAAGCGGCCGTTGCCATCGGTGGTGGTACCGATTGTCGTGCCTGCGACAAGCACCTGGGCTGCGGCGATGGGATTCGATGAGGCCGCGCTGGAGACGGTTCCCGTAATGGAGCCGGATTGTGCCGCGAGCGCATCGGAGGAGAGAAGCGTGGCGACTGCAAGAATGAAGAATCCGATTCTTCGGTACCGTGGACTGGCAGTGAGGCGAGGAGCACGAGGAAGAGCTGACACGGGCGGGTAGTACATGCGCACTCCGGAGTTCAGGGAACGGGGAGGGTCGGTCGCTGGTTCGCGTGTTGTCGGGCACCCGAAGATGGGAGCGCCTCCCTTTTGAGGCAAGCATGAGTTTTCGTAAGGAATGCACAAGAAATGCAGGGGGCCTCCTTCTCGCGCCGCGTGATTCTTGCGAGAATGGAGTACAGTGAGAATCAGCCGCGTTCTTTTGATCGTCAATCCAGCGTCGCGTCGCGGGGCCCGAATGCTGGGTGCCGCGGAGCGTGCGTTTGCGAGTGCGGGTGTTGCGGTAGATACGATCAGCACCGAATCGCCGGGGCACGGTGGGGAGCTGGCTGCCTTGCTTGGCGGGTCGTACGATGCGGTTTTCAC
>JBKJRW010000129.1:0-4452 GCA_046593165.1 Gemmatimonadaceae bacterium | reverse complement strand
GAACCTCTCGGAGTCAGTCTTGATGCCAGTCACGACAGGCATCGCCATCCAGCCTTCCATGAAATCGCGATAGACATTCAGCATCTTGCGCGTTTCCTCTTCGGCCTCGGCTTCGGTCGCATGCGCAGTGTGCCCTTCCTGCCACAGAAACTCGAGTGTTCGCAAAAACAACCGGGTGCGCATTTCCCAGCGCACGACGTTTGCCCATTGATTGATCAGGAGCGGAAGATCGCGGTAGCTCTGCACCCATTTCGCGAACATCGCGTAGATAATGGTCTCTGACGTCGGGCGAATCACGAGCGGCTCATCGAGTTTCTTGCCCCCTCCGTGCGTGACAACTGCCGTCTCCGGCGCGAAACCCTCGACGTGCTCCGCTTCCTTGCGCATGAAGCTTTCGGGGATGAGCAGCGGGAAGTACGCGTTCTCGTGCCCGGTATCCTTGAACACCGAGTCGAGCTGGCGCTGCATTCTTTCCCAGATACCGTAGCCACGCGGTCTAATTACCATGCACCCGCGAACTGGCGAATAATCAGCGAGCTCCGCGCGGAGTACCGTCTCGTTGTACCAGGCGCTGAAATCTTCGGCGCGCTTTGGAAGCTTCTTGTCGTCTGCCATCGCGTTAAGTCATTGAATTGACAAGGTCATCAAGCGCGAGGGTGCGCTCGGATCCAGCGGTCAGGTCCATCAGCGTAACCTCGCCCCTGACGAATGCGTCGCGCCTGATCAACACGGCCTTTTGCGCTCCCGACGCGGCTGCAGCCTTGAGCTGACGCGAGAGCTGCTGCGACTTGAGCGAGTATTCCACGCTTTTGTCCTTGCTCCTCAACCGGGCCGCCACGCTCATCATCTCGGGCACGAGCGAATCGTCCTCCGCGGCGATCCAGTAGTCGATGCACTGCACTGCCTGCGGAATCAGGCCTCTCGAGCGAAGCAACTCGCCGATAACGACATCGCCCATTCCGAAGCCGAGTGCCGGAAGGTCAACCCCACCCAGGGTCTGCAGCAGAGTATCGTATCGGCCGCCACCGCAGATAGCGCGCAACTCACCCTTGGTGTCGAATAGCTCGAAGACGATTCCCGTGTAGTACGCCAACCCTCTCACGATCGAGAGATCGAGCTTGACCCAGCCCGCAAAACCAAGCGATTCGATGAACGAGAGATAGCAGCGCATGCGCTGGATGTGCTCTGACGCTTCTGGCAAATCGCCGAAGCGTGACTCGAGTGCATCAATCGTCGAGCAGGAGAGAATAGATTCGACAGCGTCGGCTTTTCCGTCGCTGCTGACGGCATGAACGAGCTTCTCCCGGAATACCGTTGCTGGCTCACGTCCACGCTTGTCGATCACCAGGTACACGGCAGCCATGGCTTCCGGTTGGATGCCGGCGTGGCTCAGGAGCGCCTGGAGCAGTCGGCGGTCGGACACCCGTGCGTTGACGTCGCCCGAGGTCAACCCGAACTCCCGCATGATGTCGAGTGCTACGGCCAGCAATTCCGCGTCCGCAGTTACACCCAATTCTCCTACAATGTCTGCGTTGAGCTGAAAGTGCTCTCGCAATCTTCCCTTCTGCTTCCGCTCATACCTGAAAAGCTGAGGTACGGAAAACCATCGCACTGGTTTGCGCAGAGCGTTGGCGCGGGCGGCCACCATCCGCGCGAAGGTCGGAGTCATTTCCGGGCGCATCGCGACTTCGCGATTACCTTTGTCAGTGAACGAGTAGAGCTGGCCAACAAGCTCATCCCCACTTTTCTTGCGATACAAATCGAGGGGTTCGAGCGGCGGTCCATCGTATTCGACGAATGCGTAGCGTCGCAGCACGCGCCGCCAGACGCTCATGATGAACGCGCGCTCCGCGAACTGCTCTGGGTAGAAGTCTCTGAATCCGGGTAAAGCTCCCTGCACCATTGCTGAAAGCTACGTCCTACATGGACTTAGCGGCAAGCAGATGAAGAGTTTTCAGAGAGTCTGAATGCCCATCAGTTCAAGTGAATCTCCAACTGTATGGAACGATCCGGTGATCAGCATCGTCCCTGCGTCTCCCGGAGCCGTGGTGACTGCTTTCGCGAAGTCCAGATCGAGCGTCGCGTCGATTCCATTTTCGCTTGCGAATGCGAGTGCGTCCGCAGGGTTCCAGGCGCGACCTGGCGGAGCACTAGGCGGGGCGACGAGCACTACGCGATCGACCCCGGCAGCGAGAATGACGAGCATTGCCCGCCAATCCTTGTCGTTCAGAACACCCAGCACGGCCGTGATTGGCCGGGCCGGACTCACGAGTTCCAATGTCGAAATCACCGACCTCATCCCATCGGGATTATGCGCAACGTCGAAAATGTAATTCCCCACGCGCTGAAACCGTCCGGGAAGGCGTACTGATGGCAGCGCGACCCGGGCCTCATCCATGCTCACCGACCAGGGCGCACCCGCCGAGTGAAGCATTGCGAGCGCGACGGCGGCGTTCCCGGCCTGGGCTACTCCTGCAAGCCCGGTCGTCATGCTCACCGATTGGCCGTCATGGGCCAGAGTAAAGGAAGTGCCATTTACCGAGACCGACACATCGCTCGGGCGATAAAGGCGCGCTGCTTCGACCACTGCTCCAACACCTGACTCGGCGGCGGACCGATAGATCGCCTCTCGTGCGCCAATGGAGACGTTACCGATGACCGATGGAATACCCGGCTTGAAAATGCCGGCCTTCTCGCGAGCTATCTCTTCTTCACTTTTGCCCAGGAATTCCTGGTGATCTAAGGAGATCGACGTTATACCGGCGACCAGCGGATGAACGACGTTGGTTGCGTCGAGCCGACCGCCCAGCCCGGTTTCGATCACTGCAACGTCAACACCGTGAGACGCGAAATAGTCGAACGCCATGGCTGTCGTGATCTCAAAAAACGTCGCGCCCAACCGCTCTGCTGCGGGAGACCATCGCTCAAGAAATGCGACCACGTATGCGGGACTTATGGCGTTGTCATCAACAACTACGCGCTCACGGAAATCAATGAGGTGAGGCGACATGTATCGGCCGACGCTCAACCCTTTGGCGCGCAGCAGTGTGTACAGCATCGCGACGACGCTTCCCTTTCCGTTGGTTCCGGCTACGTGAAGGGTCTTGATCTTCCGATGCGGGTTTCCGAGGAGCTCGAGAAGGTCATACGTTCGCTCGAGGCCGAACTTCGAAGTTGCGCCAGTGCGCGCGAAAAGTGCGCCGAGCGCGTCGCGGTACGATTTCAGGCCGCTGTCCACCCCGCGACCGCCGGCTTCCCGCTCATGTGTCGCAGCAGTTGCCCCACGGTCTGCTTGAGGTCCTTTCGATGAACGACCGCATCGACCATTCCGTGTTCCAGCAGAAACTCGGAAGTCTGGAACCCCTCAGGCAGATCCTGGCCGATTGTCTGCTTGATCACGCGTGGACCCGCGAACCCGATCACGGCGCCCGGCTCGGCAAGGATTGCATCGCCAAGCATCGCGTAGCTCGCGCTGACTCCGCCAGTTGTGGGATTGGTGAGAATCGACACATACGGAATGCGCCGCTCGGCGAGTTGGGAGAGGATTGCTGCGGCCTTGGCCATCTGCATGAGACTGAGAACACCTTCCTGCATTCGCGCGCCGCCGGAAGCGGAGACAAGTATGAAAGCGAATTTTCTCTCGAGGGCCTTCTGACCGAGCCGGGCAATCTTCTCGCCGACAACCGATCCCATCGAGCCGCCCATGAAAGCGAAGTCCATGACTCCCAGACAGACGGGGAGGCCGATCAACTGTCCGGTGAACGTGAGTATCGCGTCGCCTTCGCCCGATTTGGCGAGCGCCTTGGTAAGACGGCCGGGATATTCGGGAAACCCGAGCGGATCGACCGAGCGAATCTCCGTTTCGGTTTCTTCGGTTGTCCCGTCATCGAGAAGGATGTTGACGTACTCAATGGCGCGGATGCGACGGTGATGCTCGCATTCGGGGCAGACATTCAGATTGCGAATGAATTTTTCGCGAATGTCTGTATGCCCGCATTTCTCGCATTTTTCCCAGGCGTCGGCGGGAATTTCGTGCTTTTCCCGACGCGGCTGGCGCGGCTTTTTTTCTTTCCGGAACCATGCCATTTGAACAAATGTGACCGGGACGCGTTCACGCTGCAAGGCGTGTTGAGTCATTGGGTTAAACCGTTCACCACGGAATCACGAAGGATCGGCTTAAACCGTTCACCACGGAGCCACGAAGGAGCGCGGAGGATCACGGAGTAGAGCGTTGATGTTAAGCGCAGGAAGCGGGCGGGATGAAAGGTTCTTCATTTTTTTTCTTGAAACTGCTCTCTTCCGCCGTCCTTGACAAACAAACAGTCGATGCTGCGGCCTCGAAACGAAAAGAGCACAGCGCCATGGAATCCTCCGTGAGCCTCCGTGCTTCTTCGTGACTCCGTGGTGAACGGTTTTCCGTCTTCGGTCCTCGGTCCCTCAAAGCTAGACTAT
>JBKJRW010000148.1:0-4545 GCA_046593165.1 Gemmatimonadaceae bacterium | reverse complement strand
TCACGCGTGAACTTGTAGCTCTTGGTGGAGCCATCGTGGTCGTTGAAGGTGACGCACGGAGAGATCACGTCGATGAGCGCGAATCCATTGTGGCGAAGCCCCGCCTTGATAATCGGGATTAGCTGCGCCTTGTCGCCGGAGAAACTGCGGGCGACGAAGGTGGCGCCGAGTGTCAGCGCGAGCAACACCGGATCGATTGGCGGCTGCACGTTTGCCTCGCCCTTCTTGGACGTGGAACCGATGTCGGCCGACGCCGAGAACTGCCCTTTGGTGAGACCATACACGCCGTTGTTCTCGAGCACGTAGAGCATCCGCACGTTGCGGCGAATAACGTGGCAGAGTTGGCCGAGCCCGATGGAGAGCGAGTCGCCATCGCCCGAGATTCCGATATAGGTGAGCGAGCGATTCGCAGCGTTGGCGCCCGATGTCACCGACGGCATGCGGCCGTGCACGGAGTTGAATCCGTGCGACTGCTTCATGAAGTACGCCGTGGTTTTGGACGAACAGCCAATGCCGCTCATCTTCGCGGCCTTGTGCGGCGGCAGGTCGAGTTCCCAGAACGCCTGTACGAGCGCAGCTGTCACCGAGTCGTGGCCGCAGCCGGCGCACAGCGTTGACATCACGCCTTCGTAGTCGCGCGTGGTGAAGCCTAACGCGTTCTTGCGCAACCCCGGGTGCCGGACAAGCGGTTTGGCGATTGAGGTCATGCGGGCACTCCTTCGAGTTGTTTCGTGACGGCCATGACGACCGCCTGCGCGGTGAGCGGCATGCCATTGTAGTCGAGCACGGAGAGCATTTCGTCGCGCGGCTTGCCGGTTTCGATGGCGAGCAACGAGCGGAGTTGTGCGTCGCGGTTCTGTTCAACCACGAAGGTCACGTCATGAGTGTCGAGAAACTCTCGAACCGGCGCGTCGAACGGGAAGGCCCTGATCCGCATATAGTCAGCAACGATCCCCTGCGCCTTGAGCCGGTCAACCGCCTCACGAACCGCCGCATCACAGCCGCCAAGCGAAACGATTCCGACATCGGCGCCCTCTTGCAAGTGGAACGTTGGGGCGGGCACGGCCTTCGCGGCCATCGCGAACTTGTACGCGATGCGATCCATCACAACCTGATATGCCGCCGAATCCTCTGTGTAGGCGCCATGGCAATCGTGTCCCGAGCCGCGCACGAAATACGCCCCGTTCCCGTGGACGCCGGGCAGCGTACGCGCAGCGATACCATCGCCGTCCACATCGAGATAGCGGGAGAATTTCTTGATCTTTTCGCATTCGGCGGTGGTGAGCACCTTCCCACGGTCGTGCACGTACGAGTCGTCCCACTCGAGCCGCTTGCACATCCAATCGTTCATCCCGATATCGAGATCGCTCGCCACAAACACCGGCGTCTGAAAACGCTCAGCGAGATCGAATGCTGTGACGGTGAGATAAAAACACTCCTCTGGGTTCGACGGAAAGAGCACGATGTGCTTGGTGTCGCCGTGCGATGCATATGCGAGCGAGAGGAGATCGCTTTGCTGGGTACGTGTGGGCATCCCGGTGGAGGGACCGGTGCGCTGGATGTCGAAGAAGACCGCCGGGATCTCGGTGTAGTACGCCAGCCCGATGAACTCCTGCATGAGTGAGATGCCAGGGCCCGAAGTATTCGTGAACGACCGCGCACCCGCCCATCCCGCGCCGATTGCGATACCAGCGGCAGAAAGCTCATCCTCCGCCTGCAGGATGCAGAACTTGTTGAGTCCCGTCGCCTTGTCCACACGGTACTTCTTGCAAAAGGCGATGAACGCCTCCATCAGCGAGGTGGACGGCGTGATCGGATACCACGCGCCGACAGTCGCGCCGGCATACACGGCGCCGAGTGCTGCCGCCGTATTGCCATCGATGATGATCGAGCCGGACGTCGCATCCATCTTCTCGAGATGGAAGGGTAGCGGACAGGTAAAGTTGGATTTGGCGTAATCGTAGCCGAGGCGGATAGCGGTGAAATTCGCGTCGAGCAGCGATTTCTTTTTCGAGAATTTCTCATTGAGCATCTGGCCGATCACATCCATGTCGATCTCGAATAACGCCGCCAGTGCACCGGCGTAGACGATGTTGCGGAGGAGAGTGCGGTCGCGGTCGCGATCGAACGCCTCAACGCACATCTTGCCGAAGGGGATGCCGAGAATAGTGATGCCTTCACGCACGAGTTCCGCTTCGAGTGGCCAGCTCGAATCGTAGAGCAGGTATCCACCCGGACGCACCGTTGCGACGTCCTTGACGTAGGTGCTGGGATTGAGCGTCACGACGAGGTCGACTTCCTGCGGACGCGCCGTGTAACCGTCCTTGTTGACGCGGATCTCATACCACGTGGGGAGCCCCTGGATATTCGATGGGAAAATGTTCTTCCCCGTGACGGGAATTCCCATCCTGAAGATCGCCTGCATCAGCAGGCTGTTCGCACTGGCCGATCCGGTACCATTCACGGTGGCGATCTTGAACGAGAAATCGTTGACCGCGCTCATGCGGTCTTCTCCGTAAGCGCGTATGGTATCAGGAGGTCGAACTTCTTCATGTCCCACGCCGCCGTTGGGCACCGTTCGGCGCACAGCCCGCAATGCAGACAGATGTCCTCATCCTTCACCATCACGCGCATGGTTTGCGGCAGGGCAGCGGAAACGTATATGTCCTGCTCGAGGTTTACAGCGGGTGCCGAGAGGCGGGTGCGCAGGTTTTCTTCCGACGTGCCGTTGGAGGTAATGGTAAGGCAGTTCACCGGGCAAACATCCACGCAGGCGTCGCACTCGATGCAGAGCTTCGCTTCGAAGTGAGTCTCCACATCGCAGTTCAGGCAGCGTTCGACCTCCGTCGCCGTTTGCTCAGGCGTGAATCCAAGCTCGACCTCAACGCTCACCTTCGAGAATCGCTCCACCAGCTCGGCGTGAGTCATCCTGGCGCGCGGTGAGGGGTTGAAGTCGTTCGAGTATGCCCACGAGTGCATCCCCATCTTGGTGCTGACCAGGTTCATTCCGTAGGGTAGCCGGTCGTCGATCGACTGATCCTGGCAGTATCGATGGATAGAGATCGCGGCCTGGTGTCCGTGCTCCACCGCCCAGATGATGTTCTGCGGGCCCCAGGCGGCGTCGCCGCCGAAGAAGACCCCCGGACGCGAGCACTGCATCGTCGTCTTGTCCACCGTGGGCATGTCTCGCTTGTCGAACTCGATGCCGATGTCGCGTTCGATCCACGGGAATGCGTTGTCCTGACCGATGGCGAGGATCACCGCATCACAGGGAATTATTACGGAATCCACCACCCTGCTCGTTTGCTTGTCTCCAGCTTCACTCCAATGGAGCACGTCGAACTCCATCCCTACGAGCTTGCCGTGCTCAACAACGAACCTCTTCGGAGCGTGATTCTCGACGATCTCCACCTGCTCCTCCTCGGCGTCTTCGAGCTCCCACGGTGACGCCTTGAAGTATTTCCGCGAGCGGCGCGCGATGACCTTCACGTCGGTGGCACCGAGCCGCTTGGACGTGCGGCAGCAGTCCATCGCTGTGTTGCCCACGCCGATGATGAGCACACGCGATTCGATCTTCTCGATGTGCCCGAAGTGCACGGAGCCAAGCCACTCGATGCCGATGTGGATCTGGTCCTTCGCGCCCTCGTCCCAGCGGCCGGGGAGATCGAGCTCTTTCCCCTTCGGTGCACCACTCCCAACGTACACGGCGTCGTACTCTTCGCCGAGGAGGCCCTTCATGCTCGTCACCGTGGTGTCGTAACGCACGTCGGCGCCCATGTCGATGATGTAGCCTGTCTCTTCGTCGAGCACTTTCGCCGGCAGACGGAATGCGGGAATGTTGAAACGCATCAGCCCGCCTGCCTGCTTGTGCTTCTCGTAGATCACGACTTCGTAGCCGAGGGGGAGCAGATCGTTAGCGACCGTGAGGGATGACGGACCGGCGCCGACGAGGGCGATACGCTTGCCGTTCTTCACTTCGGGTGCAGTGGGGAGCGACCCGGTGATGTCATCGCGCAGGTCAGCGGCCACGCGCTTGAGGCGGCAGATGGCCACCGGTTTCCCGTCAACCCGTCCGCGCCGACAAGCCGGCTCGCAAGGGCGGTCGCAGGTGCGGCCGAGGATTCCCGGAAAGACGTTGGATTCGCGATTCAACAGATAGGAATCTGTGTATCGCCCCTGGGCGATGAGCCGCAGGTATTCGGGAACATTCGTGTGAGCCGGACAGGCCCACTGGCAGTCCACAACCTTATGGTAGTGGCGCGGATCGGTGACGTCGGTTTGCCCCATGGCGCTGTTTTTCCCGGCTCGCAGGTTTAGCTGATGTTCGCCTGCTGCAAGGCATCGTGCAAGTCGCTAGTGGAGGCTCATGTTCTCAAGCCTGTGGCGCCATGGGATTTACCACTGCACGCTGTCGTTGCCGTCGCGGCTTGCGCCTCTTTTTTTTCCTTCCGATGAGCCACGTCAGGAAGAGGCAGACGAGACCCGGCACAACGAACAACGCTGGAAGCCAGAACCGGCGCACCGCACCTGGCGGTTTGATCGCAG
>JBKJRW010000050.1:0-2992 GCA_046593165.1 Gemmatimonadaceae bacterium | reverse complement strand
GAGCTGGCCAAGAAACCGGCGGAGTGTCTTGAGTACATCGTTGTGCACGAGCTGGTTCATCTGATCGAGCCGACCCACAACGCTCACTTTGTTGCGTTGATGGACACGTTCATGCCTAAGTGGCAATTCCATCGCCAGGTGCTCAATCGCTTGCCAGTTCGACAAGAAACGTGGACCTATTGATGGTGGTTAGCTTGGAGCCTGAGTGAAACGAAGCCAGTTTCCGGCGATCTGGAGGTGAGCATTGGAAGAATGTGCCAACGGCACGACAGTACGAACACGATGCCAATTACAGCGGGTCGTGGCGACAGTCCCATAGACGAGCCGACGTCTCATTTAGTAGATGTGGCACAATGCGAATCGACCCTACCGTCACCCCATCAGGATTCGAGGTTTTGTTTACTCGCTGCGACAGCTCTGCCATCGGCGTACGCACACTATTGGCGCCCTGGGGCGCCATCGATGCCGACAACGTGAGCGGAGCGAAACAGGCACCTCTGGTCGCCGTTTTACGCACAATTACTAATTTGGGAATTGTTAGTAGTTATTTAGGAGGAGGCGTAACCTGCCGACATCTTCATCCGCTACAAACTGGCTAGGAAGAACCGCGCCTCCTAGCTTAGGACTTCGCCGCAGCCTTCCCCAAGCCAGGATTCAACCCCGTGCTGCTCGAACAACTCCAGGAGTCGCTAGGGTCTGCATTCACAATTGAACGAGAGCTCGGTGGCGGCGGCATGTCCAGAGTGTTCCTGGCCACCGAAAACCGGTTCAATCGAAAGGTCGTTGTAAAGGTCCTCTCACCAGACTTGGCCGCAGGTGTCAGCGCCGAGCGCTTCGAGCGTGAGATCCAGCTCGCCGCTCGACTGCAACAGGCGAACATCGTCCCGCTCCTCGCGACCGGCGACACGAACGGACTGCCGTACTTCACAATGCCGTTCGTTGAAGGGGAATCGCTCCGAGCAAGGATCGCAGCCCACAACAAATTCTCGATCACCGAAACCGTCAGCATTCTTCGCGACGTCGCTCGCGCGCTGGGCTACGCTCACGCAGCCGGCATTGTTCACCGGGACATCAAACCCGACAACGTTCTCTTGTCACACGGCGCCGCAGTAGTAACCGATTTCGGAATCGCCAAGGCGCTGTCGGATTCGCGAACTGAAGCGGGAGGCTTAAGTCTCACTCAAGCCGGTACCTCACTCGGCAGCCCCGCCTACATGGCTCCCGAGCAGGTCGCAGGGGATCCAAACGTGGACCACCGCGCCGACCTCTATGCATTCGGTTGCATGGGCTACGAACTGCTCGCGGGCGAGCAGCCCTTCTCCGCTGAAACTCCCCAGCGGATTTTCGCCGCGCACCTCACACAGAAACCACAACCGATCGACGGCCTTCGACCGGATGTCCCTCGATCTCTCGCCGCGATCATAATGCGGTGTCTCGAGAAGGAGCCCTCCGACCGGCCAGCAAGCGCCGCGGAGATACTGACTGCACTGGAATCCGTTTCGACGTCTGACTCGGACGCGCCCGCAACGGGCGCGGACAGGCCACGGAATACCAGGGTTCGGCGTATCACTTTGGCTGCAGCCACGCTTATCCTCGTTGCGATCGCAGGCGCGGCGATCAAGAAGTTCTACGCTCCAACAACAACATCATCAACCGATAAATCGATCGCCGTGCTCCCACTCACCAACCTCAGCGGAGACAAGGCGAACGACTACTTCGGCGAAGGGCTGGCGCAGGAGATCACCGGCGCCCTCGCAAAGGCAGGGCTTCGGGTGGTCGGAAGAAGCAGCGCCTTCGCGCTGTCAGCCAAGGGCGCCAGCGCCGGTGAAATCGGCCGCCAGCTTCATGTGGGAAACGTCCTTCAGGGCAGCGTACAACGATCCGGCGAGCAGGTCAGAATCTCGGTCAGTCTCATTTCCGCCCCGGACGAATCAGTCCTGTGGACCGGGAAATACGATCGGCCCATCAAGGACGTTTTCGCGGTGCAGGACGAGATCGCCCTCGCAGTCGCCGGAGAATTGAAGGTGAAGCTGGCAGGTGGTCAGCGTCTGCGGCAGGCGGACACGCAGAATCCCGACGCGCACGCCGCTTACCTCCAGGGGCTTTACCTATGGAATCGCCGAAACGCGCCTGTGCTGCGGCAGGCTATCGCCCGGTTTGCGGAAGCAGTCCGACTCGATCCCGATTACGCGCAGGCATACGGCGGAATGGCGATGGCGTATGTCGTGATGCCCGCTTACGACGACATCGGCAGCACCGACATGCTGAATCGCGCACGTGAAGCTGCCGGCCGCGCCCTCGCACTCGACAGCCAGAACGTGCAGGCACTGACCGCACTCGGCTACACGGAAGCGCTTCAATACAGGAATGCGATCGCGGAGAAAACCTTCAAGCGCGCCATCGCAGCGGACTCAAGTTTCGCCACCGCGCATTTCTGGTATGGTCTCTTGCTGCTGCAACAAGTCCGAAACGAAGAGGCACTCGCCGCGATAACCCATGCGCGAACTCTCGAGCCGGCATCGCTTGTCATCAACACCGCAGTGACACAGGTGCTCTATGATATGCGCAGGTACGACGAGGCCGAGCGGTCTGGGCGCGCCGTGCTACAGCTTGATTCAACGCTTCAGCTTGGTATCGTTGATCTCGCCAAGGTGCTGATCGAGCAGGGCAAAACCAAAGCGGCGATCCCGATGCTTGAGCCAATCGTGGACGTCGCGGGCTTCAGTCATCTCGAAAAAGTCGGGGTCCTGGCGTATGCGCTTGCGAAAGGCGGTCGGATCGACGACGCCAGGGCACTCCTGAAGAAGGAGATGGAGTCTCCGGCTACCAAACTGTCGACGCAGCGTGGAATGGTGGGCGCGGCATATGACGCGGTAGGTGATCGCGAGAAGGCGATCGCGGTTTTACGTGCGGCGGTCGATGACAGTGACCTCTGGCTTGCGCACTACCTCTCTGCAGCTCCTTACGACGGCCTGCGGAAAGACCCGCGGGC
>JBKJRW010000210.1:0-38465 GCA_046593165.1 Gemmatimonadaceae bacterium | reverse complement strand
GGTATGTGGGATTGGTCGATGGCGGCGAGGCCAGGCGCGATGGATGGCGTTCCGGCGCTGCCTGTTTGATCGAAGCGTCGACGGGCGCCGACACCGACATCGTATTGAATGCGGTCGTTGGTGCAGCCGGACTCGACGCAACTCTGGCGGCGCTTCACGCCGGAAAGCGAGTTGCGCTGGCGAACAAGGAAACGCTGGTTGTAGCCGGCGCGCTCGCTGAGGAGGCCTGCAAGGCGGGAGGCGGCGAGATCGTTCCTGTGGACAGCGAGCACAGTGCCGTTCTTCAGTGCATCGCGAGCCGTCCGGGATCCGATGTACGCCGCATCATTCTTACCGCTTCAGGCGGCCCGTTCAGGGGATGGAGCGAAGAGCAGCTCGGCAACGCGACGCTGGAGGATGCGCTCCGTCACCCCACATGGACCATGGGCCGCAAGATCACTATCGACAGCGCAACTCTCGC
This sequence comes from Gemmatimonadaceae bacterium, assembly GCA_046593165.1. Lineage (GTDB taxonomy): Bacteria > Gemmatimonadota > Gemmatimonadetes > Gemmatimonadales > Gemmatimonadaceae > UBA4720. The sequence goes on along the minus strand of JBKJRW010000210.1, from coordinate 38,005 downwards.
CAACAAGGCGCTCGAAGTGATCGAGGCCCATTTTCTGTTCGGTATTCCGTATGACCGTATCGATGTCGTGGTGCACCCGCAGAGCATAGTCCACTCGTTCGTCGAATTCGTGGATGGAAGCGTTGTGGCGCAGATGAGCGTTCCGACAATGGAGCTGCCTGTTCTCTACGCACTCACGCATCCGGAGCGTCTTCCGGACGACGGGCTGGAGCCTTTCGATCCTGTTGCCGCCTCACCGCTCACGTTCGAGCCGGTGGACGGGGCTCGGTTTCCTGCGCTCCAGTTGGGAATAGATGCTGGTAAACGAGGCGGCGCGGCCCCTGCGGTGTACAATGCGGCAAACGAGCAGGCGGTGGCGCTGTTTCTCGCTGGGCGCATTCGCTTTGGTGACATTCCGCGGGCGATAGGGACTGTGCTCGAGAGACTGGGTGACATGCCGGGCACCACGCGCGAGGAGCTTCTCTCGGCGGACGGCGCGGCGCGACGACAGGTAATGGAGCTTTTTTGATGCTGGCATACATCGCACCCATTTTCGTGTTCGGCATAGTGGTGTTCGTCCACGAGCTTGGCCATTTTCTCGCGGCGAAGGCGGTGGGAGTGTACACGCCGCGGTTTTCCATCGGGTTCGGCAAGGCATTGTGGCGCAAGCGGTGGGGCGAGACGGAGTACGTGATCGCCGCGCTCCCGATTGGTGGCTATGTACGGATGGCTTCGAAGGATGACGAGGCCGCTGCATTTCTTGAGGGCGGCAGCGAGAATGCGGCGACCCGCGTTGCGCCGAACGGAGAGCCGCTCGATCCGGACGCCATGATGCCGTTTGGCCCGAAGCCCATTCCGTCCGACAGATGGTTCGAGTCGAAGCCGCTGCCGGCGCGGCTGATGATCCTTCTCGCCGGTGTCACGATGAATATCCTGCTCTCGTTTGTCGTAATGACGGGAATGTTCTCGTACTATGGATCACCGTATTTATCGACCACCGCTGATTCACTTTTTGCGGACCGGGCCGGAGCCAAAGCGGGGCTTCAGAAGGGTGACAGCATCGTTGCGATCGCCGGGGCACCGGTCGATTGGGAAGCCCTCGTCACGAAGGTCAGCGCATCTCCCGGAATTCCGCTGACGTTCGACATCGTCAGGGACGGCCAACGCCGGCAACTCATGGTGACGCCCGCCGCGGATACCGCGACAAATCCTTCGACGGGAAAGGTCGACAGTGTTGGCCGGATAGGGATTCTTCCGGTGCAGCGCACCCGGCCAGTTGGATTCGGACAGGCAGTGACTTCCGGCTGGACCACTACCTGGCGGATGGCGGGTTCGGTCATCGATGCGCTCAAGGGTCTTGCAACGCGGAAGGTTTCGGCGAGCCAGCTGGGCGGGCCGATCATGATCGCCCAGGCGTCGGTCCAGGCCGCGCGCGGCGGGGTGGAGCAGCTTCTCTTTCTCATTGCGTTGATAAGCGCGAACCTGGCGGTGTTCAATCTGCTGCCGATTCCTATCCTCGATGGTGGCCAGATCGTGATCGGGCTGCTCGAGGGCCTCAAAGGAAGCGCATTCAGCATGCGAACGCGGGAATACATTCTCCGGGCGGGCCTGTTCGCGGTGCTGCTGCTCTTTGCACTGGTCACCTACAACGACATCCGGCGTCTCGTTCTGAGCGTTGTGCAGGGGCTATAGCGGCGCCGGCAGCGGCGCCGGGTAGTGGTACAGTTTGGGAATAGGATTTCCTGGGGGCCGGGAGTATAGTGAAGCTGTCCCCACAAAGGAGTCTCGATGAAGATTGCTTCGTTGGTTTTGGCCATGTTCGTCGTGGTTGGTTGTTCATCATCCTTGACCGGCCCCGAAGTCAGGCAGGTTACGGGAACCGTTCGATTCAGCACGGTTGAGGGGCGCTTTTTTTACATCCTGGGTGATGACAGCGTGTTGTACACTCCCACGAACAAGCTTATGAGCTGTTACGAGAAGGATGGGCTGCGCGTTCAGGCAACGCTCAAGATTGAAAAGGATCTTTTCAGCTATGTACCTGGTACGCTCGTAGAAGTTCAGTCAATCCAATCGATCCCCGCGTCTGCCTGTTTGCTTTAGGGGTAGGTTCTCGTCCAATGCCAAATCGTAAACAAACGCCGCCTTGACCCCGTGACCTGAACGAGCTGGCCGCGCACATCGGCAAGATCGCCACGCACGAGATAGAGGACGTGACGCCTGCCGATACGCCAGCGTAAAAGCGTGGCGAGGCACGAGCGGCAAAGCTCTCACCGGAACGGCGGCGAGAGATCGCACGGAAGGCCGCTGAAACTCGCTGGAAGTAAAGAGGGGTAATACACGAAGGTCCTCACGCCAGACGGGCGCATCGAAGGTGACGGTGTTGGAGCTGCTTGCGGAGATTGGTGACGCTTGCTTGAAGTTCCAGCGCGAGACGCTGGTCAATCTCCCATGCACGAAGTTGCAGGCCGACGAAGTGTGGAGCTTCGTGCAGAAGAAGGAGCGCAACGTTGTTGCCCTCCTCGACCGGCCAGCCTGAATTTCAAACTGTACCATTACCCGGCGCCGAAGCGGCGGCGCCGAAACCTGCCTCTGTGATTAACTTTACAGGCTATGCGTTTTCCGGAGTTGGGCGACCGGGTCGCCGCGATACGGGCCCGAATCGATGCGGCAGCCAGGCGAGGAGGGCATGGACAAAGAACGACAATCGTCGCCGTCACCAAGACCCACGGTCCTGAAGCGGTAGCTGCCGCCTGGGATGCTGGGGTGGCCGACATCGGGGAGAACAGAGTACAGGAAGCGCTCGGCAAGATGGGTGAGGTGACAGCCCCGGTTCGCTGGCACCTGATCGGACATCTGCAGCGCAACAAGGTAGAATCGCTCGACAGGTTCTCGCTTTTTCATGCACTCGATAGCGCACGTCTCGCCGACGCAGTCAATCGATTCGGCGAGGGGCGGGAGCGCGCGGTCGATGTCCTCCTGCAAGTCAATCCTGCGGGGGAGGAAACGAAAGGCGGGTTCGACATGCGGTCAGTCGATGCCGAGGCGGCGAGACTTGTACCGATGCGTGGGCTACGGGTGATTGGAGTCATGACTATCGCGAGGCTTGGTGCGGACGAGGTGGAGCTGAGGCAGACGTTTTCCGCTGTGCGCGAGGCGCGGGACATCCTCGCCAGGGCCGGGCATCCGGCGACGGAGCTGTCGATGGGAATGTCAGACGACTTTGAGGTCGCGGTGGAGGAAGGTGCTACCATTGTGCGGCTGGGATCTCTTCTGTTTGGAGCGCGCGAGCAATGATTGACGAGAGTTTTCACCTTACATCGCTGGACGTGCGCCGGTTCGAGTTCGGGCGCTCGCTGCGCGGGTACAATCCGGAAAAGGTGGAGCAATTTCGCGATCAGGTCGCGGAGGAAATTGAGCGTCTGGTTCGCGTGAATCAGGATCTCGAAACCAAGGCCCGCAGCTTTCACGAGCAGCTTCGCGCTTTTCGCGAGCGCGACAAGGCCTTGAACGAAGCACTCGTTACCGCGCAGCAGCTTCGCGCTGAGATGCGCGACCAGGCGGAGCGCGAAGCGCAGCTTGTCCTCAAGGAGGCGCAGGCAGAAGGAGAGCGGCTTGTCGAGACTGCCCGGTCAGAAGTGCGGAGAATGGAGCTGGAGCTCGACGCGCTCGACCGCTCGCGCCGGACCTACCTTGCACAGATGCGCGCTCTTCTCGCGCGTCAGCTTTCGGAAGTCGAGGCCTCTGAAAGTGGCCGCGCTGGGGTGGGCTCCGGAGGATCCGAAAGCAAGTGAGTTCGAAAATCGAGCCCGGCGCTCCCTCGCAATACCGTCTGCTTCCAACCGACGTACCCGCAGACGAGATCGAGCTGGAAACACTCGCCAGATGGAATAGCGAAGGACTTTTTGCGCGCGCGCAGGCCGCAGCTAAAGATCGCGAGCCATACGTGTTCTTCGAAGGTCCGCCGACGGCCAATGGACGCCCGGGAATCCACCATGTCTTCTCGCGCACTATCAAGGATCTGTTCTGTCGCCACCGCGCGATGCACGGATTCTACGTCGCGCGCAAAGCGGGTTGGGACACCCACGGGCTTCCGGTCGAGATTGAAGTCGAAAAACAGCTCGGCATCAGTGGTAAGCAGCAGATCGAGGAGATCGGGGTCGAGAAGTTCAACCAGCTCTGCCGGGAAAGCGTCTGGAAGTATCGCTCGGAGTGGGAAAAGCTGAGTGAACGCATCGGGTTCTGGCTCGACTACAGCGACCCGTATGTCACGTACAGCAACGACTATGTCGAGAGTGTCTGGTGGGCCCTCAAGACTCTGTACGACAAGGATCTGCTTTACCGCGGCCACAAGATTCTTCCGTATTGCGCGCGCTGCGGAACGGCGCTGTCGAGCCACGAGGTTGCTCAGGGATACAAGGATGTGAAGGATCCGAGCGTGTACATCGCGCTTGACCTCATCGATCCCGCCGGCGCGGCTCGCAGGCGCATTCTCGTTTGGACAACTACTCCGTGGACGCTGGTCTCGAACGTTGCGCTCGCGGTGCGTCCGGAACTCGAGTATGTAGAGCTCCGCAAGCGAAGCGGCGACGGTTCCGAAACTGTCATACTTGCATCGTCCCGTGCTCCCGCCGTGCTCGGCGACGACTACACCGACCGCTGGGAAACCGTGCGCTCGATTCCCGGTGCGGCGCTGGTGGGAATGAGCTATCGTCGCCCTCTCGACTGGGTGGCGCTCGACAACGGCGTGCACGAAATAATCGTCGGGGAAACGTTCGTCTCGGCCGGTGATGGCACCGGAGTGGTTCACATGGCTCCCGCATTCGGCGCTGACGATTACGCCGCAGGACAGCGAAACGGCCTCGCGTTCGTGCAACCTGTGGATCAGCGGGGAGAGTTCCCGGCCGATATGCCACTGGTTGGTGGAATGTTCGTCAAAAAGGCTGACGCCATCATCGTGGCAGAGCTGAAGCGTAGCGGCGTTCTATGGAAGGCGGGCACTCTCGAGCATTCGTACCCCCATTGCTGGCGGTGCGACACTCCGCTCATCTACTACGCCCGCACGTCCTGGTTCGTACGCACGACCGGCTACAAGGATGCGATGCTTTCGCGGAATGCGCGTGTCGACTGGCATCCGCCGGAAATCGGTGAGAGGCGGTTTGGGGGATGGCTCACAGACAACATCGACTGGGCTATCTCGCGCGACCGCTATTGGGGTAGTCCCTTGCCGCTCTGGATTTGCGATCACACCGTCACACATGTTGAAGCGATTGGAAGCTACGCCGAACTCGCCGCAAAATCCGGCGCCGACGTGGGCGAGGGATTCGATCCGCACAAGCCCTTCATCGACGTGCATGCATGGCCGTGCGGCGAGTGCGTAGGGACCATGCGACGCGTTCCCGAAGTGATCGACACGTGGTTCGATTCGGGCTCGATGCCGTTCGCGCAGTGGCATTATCCATTCGAGAACGCGGACAAGCTCGCGCGCAATTATCCCGCCGATTTCATCGCTGAAGGTGTAGACCAGACGCGTGGCTGGTTCTACTCGCTTCTCGCCATTGCGACGGGCCTGGGCGATGCGTTACCCCGCAATACGCTGCCCCACCTGGCCCCTGTAGGTGAAGCTGTCAGGACAGCGCCGTACGGACACGTCGTTGTGAACGACATGGTTCTCGACGCAGACGGCGGCAAGATGTCGAAGAGCCGCGGAAACGTGGTCGATCCGTGGTCGGTCCTGCCAAAATACGGAGCCGACGCCGTACGTCTTTTCCTCGTCGCGGCCAGCCAGGTGTGGGTGCCGCGTCGCTTCGATGAAGCGTCTATTCGCGATACGGCGGGCCGTTTCCTTCTCACGTTCAAGAACGTCTACAGCGGCATTTTCGCGCTTTACGCCAACTTTGGGTACGCGCCCGCCGAAGTCGATCCAGCGCCGGCCGACCGGCCTGCGATCGATCGGTGGATTCTGTCGCGACTGGCAACCGTCGAACGGGAGGCCGATGCATCGCTGCAGAATTACGACGCTACCGTTGCGGCGCGCATGATAATGAGCTTCTTCGTCGACGACGTCTCGAACTGGTATGTGCGACTGAATCGCGGGCGGTTCTACGACGTTGACAGTGATGACAATCGCGCTGCATTCGCGACCCTTCACGAGGTTCTCGTAGTCACCTGCCGGCTGCTCGCCCCTTTTGCCCCGTTTGTCAGCGACTGGGTGCATGAGGAGCTCACCGGTGAATCAGTGCACCTGGCCACCTACGTTCGGCCCGAGACTGGACATCACGATGTCTCGCTGGAGCGTGCAATGGCACATATACGCACTCTCGCGACGCTCGGGCGCGCCGCCCGCGAGCAGGCTGACGTGAAGGTGCGGCAACCGCTCTCGCGCATGGTTTGCGTGGTGCCGGACAATGCATCCGGGCCAGGAGGGATTGGCGTCGAGCTGGCGTCGCTGGTTCCGCTGTTGTCGGGCGAGCTCAACGTCAAGGATGTTACTTTCCTGTCGTCTGCGGACGATCTCGTGAAGCTTGAGGCGAAGGCAAACTTCAGAAGTCTCGGGAAGAAGTTCGGCAAGCAGACACCGCTGGCCGCCAGCGCCGTCGCGGCACTGTCGAGCGACGCACTGATGGCGTTCGAGAAGGGAGAGCCTCTCGCGATTTCCGTAGGCAACGAGTCGCGCATGCTCGACCCCGATGACCTGACGATAATACGGCGAGCTTCGGGCGACCTGATCGTTCAGGAAACTTCGGGGTACTTCGCTGCTATCGATGCGACGGTGACGCCGGAGCTTCGTATGGAAGGGCTGGCTCGCGAGGTTGTGAGCCGGGTGCAGCGCATGAGAAAGGAAGCGGGGCTCGCGGTGAGCGACAGGATTTTGCTCTGGGTGAGCGGAACGGCGGAGTTGGAAGCGGCGGTAATTGCTCACAGGGAGCGAATCGCCGACGAAGTGCTGGCACGCGAGATCACAGTCGGTGATGACGCAACTAAACTGAACGCGGGGCAAGCGGTTGACATAGACGGTCAGCCGGCGAGCATCGCAATAAAGAGGGCAGTCTAGATGGCAACTACAACCGCGGCCAAGAAGCCGAAGCCGATGAACAAGAAGACACTCGAGCATTTCGAGAAGCGACTCCTGGAGGAGCGCAGGCGTGTGGTGAAGGAGCTCGGTCATTACGACGAGACATTCGGCTCGACCCCCCAGGGTGCCGACGGAAACCTGAGTGCCTATTCATTCCATATGGCAGATCAGGGCACTGACGCCATGGAACGCGAAAAAGCGTTTCTCTTCGCGAGCCAGGAGGGACGTTTCCTCTGGCACCTCGACGAGGCGCTGCGCCGGCTTTATCGCTCGCCGGAGTCGTTCGGCAAGTGCCATAACTGCGGGCAGGAAATCGCGTACGATCGGCTCGACGCGCTTCCCCATGCGCGTTTCTGCATCGACTGCAAACAGCGTGAGGAAGATGCAAAAAGGCAGGGCTAACACGCCCCTGTTCTGGTCGGTCCTGGTGGTGATTGTCGTAGCCGACATCATCACCAAGGCCATCGCTGTAAACGCACTCGTGCTGCAGCGCATTCCGCACCGTCTCTTCGGCGACGCGGTCCGGTTCACGCTCGTCTACAATCCGGGCGCTGCGTTTGGACTCCACCTCGGTCAGTATTCGCGCTGGATATTCATGGTCCTCACGATCGGCGCGCTGGTTGTACTCGGACGGCTGTATCGTGCGACTCGTGACGGCGACCTGTGGCGCACGCTCGCCATCTCGCTGGTGTGTGGCGGAGCCATCGGCAACCTGATCGATCGTATCCGGTCTACCCAGGGCGTAGTCGATTTCATCGACGTCGGTATTGGCACCGCCCGTTGGCCGACGTTCAACATCGCCGATATGGCAGTCAGCACCGGCGCGTTCCTTCTCGCATGGGTCCTGTGGGGCGAAGAGGACGCTCCAACTCCTGCCGCATCAGCGACGCCGGACGGCGGCGCTACGCCTCCCGTGTCCCGCGTCAACACCGCGCCCTCCGTGGCCCCGGACATCTGAGCGCCGGCGACCGGCACGAATTCATGATCGAGGCGGACGGCGACGTTCGCCTCGATCTTCTTGTGGCCAACCGAGCGGCAGTTTCCCGCACTCAGGCCGCAACGCTCATTGCGAACGGGCACGTCACGGTCAACAATGCTCGCGAAAAAGCCAGCTACCGGCCGCTGGTCGGCGATCTGATAGTGATCGAAGAGCCGCCGATCACTGCGCGCGAGATCCTCGGTGAGTCGATACCGCTGCACGTCGTGTTCGAAGATGAGTATTTGCTGGTAGTGGACAAAGCTGCGGGAATGGTGGTGCATCCCGCGCCGGGGAATTGGTCGGGGACGCTGGTGAACGCACTGATGGGACGGGGAGGCGATCTTGCACCCGGTCGAGCACCCGACCGAGCCGGCATTGTACATCGGCTCGACAAGGAGACCTCGGGCCTGCTACTCGTGGCCAAGACGGAGAAAGCGCACCGCATTCTGAGCGCGGCGATCGCCTCCAGGCGAATCACGCGACGCTATGCCGTCATGATCTGGGGCCACCTCAAGGGTGACAATCTCACGATAGAAAAACCTCTCGCGCGAGATCCGCGAGACCGAAAGCGTATGGCAATCGTCAGTACCGGCAGGCAGGCGAAGACGGACTTTGTCCGGTTCGCCCGCTTTGGACCGGGAGACCTGTTGCGTGCGCATCTGCACACCGGGCGAACCCACCAGATTCGCGTTCACCTGGCGTCGGTCGGGCATCCAGTGATGGGTGACGATGTTTATGGCGGCGGTGGAGGAAGGCGGACGGTGGGGTTGGCGCCCAGGAGGCATTTTCTGCATGCGGCGTGGCTCCAGCTGAATCATCCAATCACTGGCGTGCCGATGGACATCCGCTCACCCTTGCCCGACGACCTGAAAGCATCTCTCCGAGCGATCGGAGAGGGCGAAGCCGTTGCGCAGGCCGAGGATCCCCTCGCCGCGCTCGGCTTCCATGATTAGGCCGCAGCTCGACCCATCCCCCGAAGCTGTTGTGATCACCGGGCCAGCAGGTCCCGGCGATCTTCCTGCCGCACCCCCCGTCGAGATGCGTCGCGTCCTCGTCTTCACCATCGCCGGACGGACTCGCTGCGCGGATATCGCCGATGTCCGCGAAATAGTTCCGATTACGCCGACCACTCGTCTTCCTGGTGCGCCCCGGTATGTCCGCGGCCTTATCAATCTTCGCGGCAGTCTCGTCACGATCCTCGATGCCGCGCTTTGTCTTCACGGTGTACCCGCCGACGGAGCGAACGCGAGCATCCTGCTCGTCGAGCGCCGGGGGCGGCTTGCGGGCGTAATTGTGGACGATGTGTTCGACATTCAGGCCCTGCCTGCTGTCGATGTTGAGGGAGGCGCGCTGCTCGATCTGCGCGCCATGGTTGAAACGGCACTCGCCTGAGGAGGCATTCAGTGAACAACACGGTACTCGTGTGCGACGACGCGATCTTCATGCGAACGATGATCGGGGACATTCTGACGCAGGCCGGGCTCGAGGTAATCGGCGAAGCCGACTCGGGCACGCAGGCGGTGGAGAAGTACAAGGCGCTCAGGCCTGACCTTGTCACGATGGACATCATCATGCCGGAGATGGGCGGCATAGAAGCGGTGAAGGAAATCACCCGCTTCGACCCGCAGGCACGGGTGCTGATGTGCAGCGCGATGGGACAGCAGGCGCTTGTGGCCGAAGCGATTCAGGCTGGCGCGAAGGATTTCGTCGTCAAGCCGTTTCAGCCGAGCCGCGTTCTCGAGGCGGTGCAGCGGGTGCTCGGCTAAGTGAATACGAAGCGCTACGAGGATCTCTTTCGCGCCGAGGCGCGGGAGAGGTTGGTGGAGATGAATACGTCTCTGCTCGCTCTCGAGCGCGGGGAAGGCATCGAGCACATCGCGGCGTTGTTCCGCGCGGCGCACACAGTGAAGGGTATGAGCGCCGCGATGGGCTACGATTCCGTGCGAGACCTGTCGCATGCGCTGGAAACACTTCTCGACCAGCTTCGGCGAGGCCAGACCGCAGTTACTCCTGGGGCGATCGAGGTTCTCTTTGAATCGGTGGATACGCTCGAAGGGGCGATAGGCGCCATTTCCCGGCCCAATGCTTCTCCCGTGGATATCGCGCCACGTCTGTCCGATATCGAAGCGCTGATGGCGAGAGAGCCAGTCGAAGAGTCCGTCGTCGCCAATCCGACGATGGAATGGCCGGTACTGGCGATGTCACTGCCTGTAGATCAGGAGACATTCGGGACATTGGGTGAGACGTTGCGTCCAACGCCGGCCGCCGCAACTGCGGCAGTCGCGGCTGCGATCGTAAGCTCGACGTTCACGCGTCAGGTGGGTGAGCGGAAGCAGCGGTCCGTGCGCGTCGATGCGGAGAGACTCGACACCCTGATGACCTTGATCGGAGAACTGGTGATCGCGCGTGGTCGCCTGCAGGAAGTGGCGCGGAAAGCGGGCAATCCCGCGGTTTCCGAGGCGGTCCTCCAGGCGTCGCGATTGATCGGCAGCCTGCAGACAGAAATAACGACTGCGCGAATGGTTCCCGTCGGCCAGGCGTTCGAACGATTCGAGCGACTTGTTCGCGACACCGCCCATTCACTTGGAAAGAAGGTGGTGTTCGAGATTCTTGGCTCGGATATCGAAGTCGATAAGTCGGTGCTTGACGAGATCGGCGATCCGGTCATGCACCTGTTGCGCAATTCACTCGATCATGGAGTGGAGCCGCCGGCAGAGCGACGCGCTGCCGGCAAGCCGGCGATTGCGAGGCTCACGCTGTCGGCAAGTCGCGAAAAATCCTCAGTGGTCATCCGCGTGAGCGACGATGGACGCGGGATCGACGTGGCGACGGTGCTCGAGCGTGCGCGCGCGGCGGGCCTCGTGGAAGAGAATCACGGATTGCTTAGCGACGCAGAAATTCTGACGTTGATCGCCCGGCCCGGGTTTTCGACGACGTCGAAAGTGACAGAGATGTCGGGGCGCGGTGTCGGACTCGACGTGGTCGCGACGAAGGTGAGGTCCCTTGGCGGCGCAGTCGAGCTTGCGACGGACGCCGGGGCAGGCACCGAGATCCGGCTTGAACTACCGATGACCCTTGCGATCATTCACGCTCTTCTTGCGAAGAGCGGCGACGAAGTCTACGCGCTGCCGATCACGCATGTCGTGGAAACTCTGGTGCTCGACCCGGATATGATCCGATTCGAGGATGGGCGTGAGATACTTTCCATTCGGGGACAGTCGATTCCCGCAGTGCGCCTGCGTGAGCGACTGGGGCACCCCCCGCGCGAGCGTGGTGGTCACGCAGTGGTTCTCGACCTTCCTGATGGCCGTATGAGTCTGGTGGTTGACGAGTTTGTAGGACAGCAGGAAGTGGTAGTGAAATCCTTCGACGCCGCGCGCGGCATGCCGCAGCTTTTCAACGGCGCGACAATTCTCACCAACGGCTCGCCGGCGCTGATACTCGACGCGCAGGGAATCGCTTAGCCCCGGAATTATGCAGAGCACCGAAAGTTCTCAGGTATCGCTATCGCCGTCACTTCAGTTCACGTTGAGCGCGGAGCGCGTCGACGCGCTCAAGGAAGTGGCCAACATTGGTGCCGGTCATGCAGCCACCGCGCTTTCTCTGCTGACGGGCGCGCGAATCATGATCGATGTGCCAACGGTGAACGTCGCTCCACTCGATGAACTCATCCCGGGCATTGCCGACAGCGACTCGCAGATAGTGAGCGTCTTGATGGAGATGCATGGCTCACTCAACGGACACACGTTGCTGGCGCTTCCGCTTGCGACGGGGCGCAGGCTCGCGGACCTCATGCTGAGGCGCGAGCGGCGTTCGGGAGGGCCGCTCGACGTGCTCGAGGAGTCCGCGCTGAAGGAAGCGGGCAACATACTCGGCGGAGCGTACATGACCGCGCTCAGCGAATTCCTCGGCATGACTTTGCTTCCGTCGCCCCCGCGTCTCACCGTCGGTACGACAAAAACGGTGATGGATGAACACAAGCGGCAGGCTGCGTCGGCAGCCGTCGCCTGTTGTGTCGAGACGGAGTTCACGTTCGAGGAGATCGGCGAGCGGTTCCGGGGCTTCTTCCTCCTGTTGCCAGACGCGAAGTCTTTCGCGCTGATCTTCGCCGCGGTGCGAGTGAAATAGTGACCGGCAACGCGGAGCCCGCGCTGTTGGAGAGAGACGCATCGATTCTGCGCTCCCTCGCGCGGCGCGTAGACCCTGCAGATCCCGGCGCCCAGAACAATCTCGGCGTACTCTACTATCGACGGGGCATGCACGATGAGGCGGTCGCGGCATTTTCGCGTGCGCTTGCGCTCGATGAGCGAATGCGCGTGGCGCGACGCAATCTCGAGATAGCATATGGCGAGGCGGGATTGCTCGAGCTCCGCGTAGCCCAGCTCCATGCAAGGCTCGCCGCATCGCCGGACGACATCGGCCTGCTGGTTGAAAGCGGCATCGCGGAGAAGACCGCTGGCAACCTCGACCGAGCGGAGCGGAAGTTCAAGCGTGCGCTCGATCGCGATCCGGAAAGTTCCGTGCTGCATTTTTTTCTCGCGGAGATCTTCTACAATCGCGGTCTCGGCGACGAAGCGCTGCGTTTCCTGCGGCGATCGATCGAGTTGAACCCTGCGAATCCTGATGCGCATTACCTGGCCGGCTTCATACTTGGCGACCTTGGTCGCGTCGAAGAGGCGAAGGAGGCGAATCGCCGCGCGGTGGCGCTCAATCCGGCACTCACTCGAGCCCAGGCGAATTTGTCGCTCGAGACTGCTCACTCGTCAGAGATGAACGAGATTGCAGGAGCGGAGCTTGACGGGGCAAGCCGACCCGGGAGTGCGCATTTGACGCTCGCGCTCGCCTTGAGGCTCAAGGGCTACCATGCGGAGGCAATGCGCGAGTGCCGCGCGGCTCTCGACTCGGGCGAGAATCCTGCGGCGGCGCTCGAAGCAATAGCGAGCCTTCACCTGTTGCTCGCGCAGCCACATCAGGCGCTCGATGCCTATGACCGCGCGCTCGCGGTGGATAGCGACAACCCAAGGGTATGGAATCAGCGGGGCATCGCTCTCTATTTGATGGGACGCTCAAACGAAGCGGAAGAAAGCTTCAGGCATTGCATCGAGACAGGCGCGAAGTACGCGGCGGCACACAACAATCTGGGGGCTGTACTCTGGGACGCCGGTGCGCTGCGCGACGCGACCAATTCATTTCGGCGCGCTGCGCGCGACGATGCCGGACTATTGAGCGCGCGGATGAATCTTGCGCTCGCCCTTTTCAGGCAGGGTCATTTTCAGCTCGCTCTCGACACCTATCGCCAGGTGCTTCGCGATGAGCCCGAGGATGCTGCGGCGTGGAACGGGATTGGTCGCGTGATGCTCGAATTCGGTAACTACGCCGATGCGCGCGACGCCTGCGTTCGCGCGATGCAGTCCGACCCAGGGTTGGCGTGGGCGCATCATAACCTGAGCGCCGCGTTCAGAGGGCTGGGCGATCAGGAAGCGGCGGAGGAATGCGCCGCGCGCGCGAAGGAACTCGATCCACGGTCCCTTCCGCAGACGATGATGCTCGAGATGGACACAGCGGAGAATGCGGCCTTGATATCGGAAGGGCGGGTCGTCGCGACTGCTGTTCCCGACTACACGCTTGCGGCGGATTATCTATCGAAAGGGCTCCATGACCGAGCGCTCGCTGAGATTCGCCGGGCGATGGCCAGGGGAGCCGACGAGAAGGATGGGATGGTGCTCCTCGGCAAATGCTACGCGGCGCGCGGTGAATACGAGATCGCTGAACGCGAATTCGTGGCTGTGCTCGGCGCGGGACCCGGAGACCATGCCGCCGCTCTCGAGCTCGCCACAGTCTACCGGGCAATGGGAAGGCCGGCCGATGCTCTCCACCGCGTCGTCGAATTGCTCCGCGCCAACGTCTATCATTTTGCGGCGCTGGTGCTGCTCGGAGAATCGCTGCTCGATCTCAAGCGGACTCACGACGCTGCCCGCGCCTTTTCGCGGGTACTCAAGTTCAATCCCAACAATGCCGTTGCGCGCAGGTACAGCGCGTTGGCCTCCCTGGAGAGCCACTGATGCCAATTGAAGGCCCTCTCCAGGACATCGGAATCCACGATGTTTTCCAGCTTCTTGATCTCGCCCGCAAGAGTGGACGGCTCACGGTTCGCTCTGACGCAAGGGAGAACGAGGGAACTGTCTACTTCGAGTCAGGTGCGGTTGTGCACGCCACTATGCGCGACAATCCCCACACACTCGGCGCGCTCCTCCGGAAAGCGGGCAAAGTCAGCGACCGTGAACTGGCAGCGGCGGCTGAAGCGCAGAAGGATGGCGATTCGCGGCGGCTCGGCGAAATTCTTGTGGCACAGGGAGCGGTCACCCGTCGCGACGTTGAGCGCTACATGCGGCAGCAGATCGAGACCGTAGTGTTCGACCTGTTTTCGTGGAACGAAGGCTCCTTCACGTTCGCCGACGGTGGTGCCTCGATGGGAGGCGCGGACGCGGCGATCAGGGTCAACATCGAATCGCTGCTCATGGAAGGAGCGCGGCGCATCGACGAATGGTCGCGAATGGGCGATCGCATTCCGAATGCAGACGTGATACCCAGACTCGCGCAGCCGCGCCAGTCGTCTGAATCGTTCATCGATCTTCGTCCCTGGGAATGGGCTGTGCTCGCGCTTATCGACGGAAGGCATTCGCTCAGGGAGATCGCGACGGAACTTGCCGTGAGCGAGTTCGACGTGGCGAAGACGGTTTACGGATTGTTGAGTACTGAACTGATCGAAGTCGCGTCGCGAAACGTAGAGGCGGCAGCATGACACGAGAATCGCGAAACGCGTTTGCCGAAGTTCTGGGCGACGGAGACCAGACGGCACTGCTGCTCGACCACCATGGTGTCGTACGCGCCGGGATCTATCTTGATTGCCGTGGAGCAGATGTGAGCGCCGAGATAGGATCGGCGCTGTCTGGCGTGGGCGCGGAGGCGACGCGCGCGATGCGTCATCTCGAACTCGGGGAGTGGTGCGCGATCGTTTGTGAATGCACCGAGGCCAATATTGCGTTTGCTCCGGCGGACGACGGCGACCTCGTTCTTGTTGCGGCTGCGCCGTCTGTGCCCCCCGGATTCGTGCGCAGGCTGCTCGACATTGTCTCGAGCCGCGCACTCGCATGGCGGAGGGAGGTAGCATGATGCAGCAATTCGATTCACTGGTCGCACGGCTACAACGCCAGCAGGGTGTGGTTGGGGTGATGCTTGTCGGCATCGAGGACGGGATGGTGATTGCAGGTGACGCTGGCCATGGAAGGAACTCCGACACTGCCGCGGCGCTCGCCGCCTCGTTGTTCAGGCGAACGATGAGGGCGGCATCAGACGCCGGGCTCGGGGAGGCAACCTTTGTGCGCCTCGAAGCTGACAGGGGACACTTGTGCGCCACCGGGCGCGGCGACGTCGTGATCGTCACTGTCGCGTCGAACGGAATAAACCTTGGCAGGCTGCGCCTCGAGATGCTGGGCGCTGCGGAGATGCTATGATCGCAGGAGCCGTTAGTGCGCCGTGGCTCGATGCCCCGTTGCGTAGATTCGTCCAGGATTCGAGAGTGCAGCGTGCTATTGTGCTTCACCCCGACGGAAAGGTGCTCGGCCAGTTTGGCTTCACAAGCGCGTCCGAGGTGATGACCGCGTGCGCACTCGCAGCCGCCATCAACGCATCGGGGCGTGAACTCGGGAGGCAGCTGGGAGGGAAACCATTCCTCGGGTTGCATCAGGGTGGACGGAATCAGGGAGTGTTCATGGGTTCGTGTCCGGCGGCGGGAAGGGAGTGCCTCCTGCTCGCGGCCTTCGACAGGGACAGCACTCTGGGCCTGGTACGCCTCTACTTCGCTGAGTTCCGTGATGCAGTCGGCTGCACGCGGGAAAATGCAGGCGAACAATCGAGTGGAAATGATCTTGAGATAGACCTCAACAGCAGCCTCGATGCGCTGTTCGGGCCGCTGAACTGACGGTGTGAAATCGGCACGGGCACCAACGCAGCGACCCGCGCGCGCAACTTGTTGTCGGCGGCTATCGTGTCGAGTCGTATCTTTCCGCGGGCAACGCGCAACGCACAACGGGTACCGGAAATAGGGAGCTGATGAATTCCAGGGAGCGGCCGGGGCGTCCGGAGAAGGGAGAGTGGAGTGATGGCGAGTTCGAGTCGTTCCTGGCCGATATCGCGCCGGCACTCGAACAGGGCGTCGGGCGTCTCGGTGTGGCGGGATCGCTCGGAGCGCGTCCGGCCGCGATGGATCCGGAAAAGATCATCGCCTCCTGGCCGGAAGTCACCGACCGCATCATTGAGGAACTGAGGTAGTGGCCATCCGTGGCAACCTGAGCGAGGCGAGCCTGCCTGATGTCCTTCAGTTGCTCGCCATGGGCAGCAAGAGCGGGTCGCTCAGTATCTCCGTTCGTGACTCTGCAGGAACGATCTGCTTCGAGAACGGGCGCATCTGTCACGCATCGGTGGACGGCCGCGGTCTGGGTACTGAAGACTCGGTATTCTTGATGTTCAAGTGGAGCGAAGGTGCTTTCAGCTTCGATCCTGGTGTACGCCCCCCCGAAGGTGTTCGCCTTGTGTCGGTAGATCCGCAGGGCCTTCTGCTCGAAGGGGCGCGCAGGGTAGACGAATGGTCGTTGATAGAGAAAAAGCTTCCCAGCTTCGACGTCGTATTTGCAATCGATCGCCAGCAATTGCTCCGAAACAAGATCGGTCTCAGTGACGAGCAGCAGGCGCTCCTTCCTCTGATTGATGGGTTTCGCGACGTGCACGATTTGATGCGCGCGTCGCAGCTGGGGGAGTTCGACACCGGCAAGGCGTTGTTCGGACTCCTCTCGGGCGCGTTTCTCATCCCGGTCAGAAGGCGCGAAGAAGACCGGATTGTAGCGCCCGAGAGCGTGATCGCGGAGCATCGCAATCTCGGCATCGCATTTTACAGGGCGCGCATGTACAGCGACGCCGCGCGCGAGTTCAAGCGAATCACGGAGCTTCGTGCAAGCGACGCGTCGGCTGCCTTCTACCTCGGCCTGATCGCGCTCCGCGAAAGCCGCTGGCATGATGCCGCGACTTCGTTTCAGCGAGCAGCTGTCTCAGCCCCGAGGACGGCGGCAGTTCTCGTCAACATGGCTTATGCCTACGAAAGGCTGGGCCAGCCAGGGAAGGCTCGCCTGGCGCTCGAACAGGTTGTGGCGAGGCCGGGGCGGCCTGAACCTCTGGCCCATCTGGGAATCGCAGCCCTGGCCCTGCAGAGAGGCGATCTCGATGGCGCGCTAGGCGCGCTCCAAAGCGCACGCGAGTCGTGGGGAGGCACTACGCCTCCAGCGGCATGGTTCCACTATGCCGGCCTCGAGGCGGCGATGCGTGGAGATACCGAGCGAGCTGCGGCGATTCTCGGAGAAGGGGTGTCCTGTTATCCCGCCGCGGCCGTGCTGCTCAACAATCTCTCTGTCGCCCAGGAAGCGTGCGGCAATTTCGATGAAGCGGGACGCGCGCTCGAACGAGCCGTGCAAACTGATTGTGCGATGCCTCAACTCTATCGCAATCTCGGCGATTCTCTCGACAGGCAGGGTCGCGCTGAAGAAGCGCAGGCGGCTTATCGGCGTGCGGCCGCGGCAAGTGCCAGCGCCAGCGGACGCTGACGAGCCCGGGTTCATCGCTCTCTGTCGCAAGATTGAGCGTGACCGCGGCTTTCGCGCGACGAGTTACAAGGACAATTGCCTCAAGCGGCGAATATCGGTACGAATGCGTGCGAAGGGTGCCGCCACTCACGCAGAGTACGCTGGAATACTCGATACCGATCCGACAGAGTACGACCGCCTGATCGATACACTCACGATCAACGTCTCCAGGTTTTTCAGGAATCCCGAAACGTTCGCCTGCATTGCAACCAGGGTACTGCCCGAATTGTGGGCATCGGAATCCCCGACCATCAGAATGTGGAGTGCCGGCTGCGCGACCGGAGAAGAGCCTTTCTCGCTGGCCGTTCTCTGTCGCGAGTACGCTCTCGCTGCAGGAGACGAGGCGCGTCTGCACCGGCTGCGCATAATTGGCAGCGACATCGATCGGGAAGCGGTTTCGGCGGCTGGGCGCGGTCGGTACACCGCCGCGGCGTTCGCCGACACCGCGCCAGCAGTCAGAGAGCGGTATTTCCCCCTCGACAACGGCCTGCATACGGTGGCGCCGGAGATTCGAAATCTCGTTGCCTTCGAGAAACGTGACATGCTCGACGGTACCGGGCCGGGCGGCCGGTTTCACGTGATCATATGCCGCAACGTCATCATCTACTTCACGAGGGAAACCCAGGAGCGGCTGTTCGAGCGCTTCCACAATCTGTTGCTGCCGGGTGGCTTCCTCGTCCTTGGAAAAGTAGAGACATTGCTCGGCAAATCGCGCGAGATGTTCGTACCAGTCAGCTCCCGGGAACGAATTTTCCGCCGGTCGCAACACTGATCACGGGTCTGGTTCCTTGCGTCAAACCAAGCGAGTACTGGTGGTGGACGACAGCGCATTCATGCGCCGCCTCATCACAGAGATTGTTGAATCACGGCCCGAGTTCCTCGTCGTTGGGACGGCGCGGGACGGCTCCGACGCGATCGCGAAGGTCCGTCAGTTGCGGCCTGACATTGTTACGCTGGACATCGAGATGCCTGGAGTCGACGGCCTTTCGGCACTCGCCCAGATCATGACCGAGATGCCGCGCCCGGTCGTGATGCTGAGCGCTGCGGGCTCGCAGGCCGACAATTCGCTCACCATCCGCGCGCTGGAGCTTGGCGCGGTCGACTTCGTCCGCAAGCCGTCTGGCCCTGTCAGCGTTGACCTCGTCGGAGTTCGTGCCGAGTTAATTCGCGCGCTCTCTGCCGCCGCAATCGTGCGCGTGCCGTACGCCGCCCTGCCCCTTCGCATTGAGCGTGACGAACTGCCGCCACGTGCAGCATCCCATGCCAGCGAGCCTGCCGGTGCCGCAGTGGTGATCGCGGCCTCAACCGGTGGGCCGAAGGCGCTGGCTGAAGTTGTCGCCCACATTCCGGACGGGTTGAAAGCTGCGATTCTGATTGTGCAACACATGCCGGGAGATTTCCTTCCATCGCTCGCCGGCCGCCTTTCGCAAATCGGGCCGCTTTCCGTGCACGTTGCAGAGCATGGCGAGCCAGTGCTGGCCCGGCGAATCTACCTTGCGCCTGGCGATCGACACATGTCGGTGACGACAGTTCGGGGGCGGCCCACAGTCAGCATCGACGATGGACCGGCGGTGTGCGGAGTACGCCCTTCGGCCGACCCTCTTTTCACCAGCGCCGCGAGGGTGTTCGGAGAGAATCTGGTCGGAGTGGTCCTTACCGGTATGGGTCGTGACGGATCGGAAGGCCTGCGGGCTGTAAGGGCGGCAGGCGGCGGTGCAATAGTCCAGGACAGGGCGAGCTCGATAATCTATGGTATGCCTCGCGCAGCCCTCGCCGCAGCTGGAGCCGACCGTGTGGTAGCGCCGCGGCTCGTCGGAACCGCGGTTGCTGATCTGCTCTCCTTGCGCCGGGCGGTCGCATGACGCCGGCCCGTGCTGTCTCAGCCGTCCGGCCGAAGCGCGAAGATCATCTTGGGGCCTCGACGTTCGCCGAAAAGGGATGGCATCACATCGCGCATGGAGATTTCGTGGCCGCCGAAGAGTCGCTTCAGTCCGCCCTGCGACTGGCACCAAGCGATGCCGGGGCGAGAACGCTCCTCGGCTGGGCACTCATGCGGCAAGGTCGCCTGGATGAGGCGCTGGCAATTCTCGAAGATGTTTTCGGACAGGATCCGATGAACGGACTGGCTCGCGCCTGCCTGGGGTATGTCTGCATGCGAAAGGGCTTGCTCCGCGAGGCCCACGAGCACCTCTCGCGTTCCGAGGCGCAGATACGCGACCCGAAGGCCTCCCTGTACGCCTGCTTCTACCTTGGGCTTCTGTACAGCCGACAGCGCGATGTGGTAGAGGCAGAACGCTATTTCCGGAGAACGTTGTCGCTCGCTCCCAACTTCATCGAGGCCTATTACGAACTCGGCCTGGCTTTCTGGGCCGTTGGCGATATACAGGAGGCCGAGAACGTATGGCGCGGCGGCAATAGCGCGAACCGATTCAGCTCGTGGGGCAAGCGGTGCGCAGAGGCAATAGGGCTTGGACGCGCTGGCAAGGAGCCGCCGAGCTTCAGCTGAAAGTCGTGCCGTTGCAACATTAAGAAACAATGAGGCGTTCGCCCGCGAGGGCAAACGCGCTTGACACCGTTTTCCCGCGCCTCTACACTACCGCGCTATGGCACCAACCGAAGCGGGCAGGCAATCAGCCTCAATCGATCGAAACGGTTCACGCGGACGATCACTTATCCTCTGGGGCGGCGCTCTGGCCACGATCGCCATCGGATTTGCAGATCTCGCGCGCGGCGGCACTACCATTGCCCCAGTGTTGCTGGTGCTCGGTTATTGCGTGCTCGTGCCTGTAGCCATTCTCAAGTAAGGCCGGGCTCGGTTTCTGCAACGGGCGAGTAGCTCAGTTGGTTAGAGCGCCTGCCTTACACGCAGGATGTCGGGGGTTCGAGTCCCTCCTCGCCCATGTTTTTTTCTGGACCTGTTGAAAAACCGTGGTGTACAGATGTCCATACGTTTGGAGGTTAGAACATTGAGTGCAAGGAGTCTGACTTTGCGTCACTACCGAATTTCTGATCGCCGCATGCTTGCAGCGCTGGCTGCTTTCATCGCACTTCCGCTCGCCGGCGCATCCGCACAACGGCGCCAGGCCGAGCCCGTTCCGCGCGTGATGATCGCGACCTTTTCGAGTGGAGAGAAGGACCTCGGAATTCAGGCAGCCGAAGCGCTCCGCTCGCGGGTCACTCGCGATGCTGACGTGCGGCGGCTCGTCGTCATTCCAAAGGCCGACATCAACAACACGCTGAATGCGTCCGGCTACTCTACCACTGAAGCGCTTCAGCCGAATGACGCCAAAGCCCTTGCGAGCCTTTTGCGCGCCGATGAATACCTCGAAGGCATGGTGACGAAAACGCCGACGGGCGTAAAGATCGATGCCCGTCTCGTGCTTTCGCGCGACCCGAACCTCCAACAGCCGCTTCCAAGCGCCGAGGCTCCGAAACTCGATCAGGCTGCGGCAGCGGTATCGAAATCCTATCAGGCTGCGCGCGAACAACTCGTGGCCGAAAAGAACTGCTACACGCTTTTCCGCGAAGGGAAGCACAACGAGGCGATCCTCATGGGTCGCTCCGCCGTGTCGAAGTATGAGAACGGGACGATCGCCATGGTCTGCCTCGCGAATGCTTACCAGGGTCTGAACCAGACCGACTCGGTTCTGGCGATCTCGGAACGGATAACGGCGATTGATCCCCGCAACATTCCTGCTTTGCGCTGGCAGGCCGAGATCTACCAGGCGCGCGGCAACCCCGCGAAGGCCCTGCCCGCGCTGACACGCCTTATGGCTGCCGACCCCAGTAACGAAAAGCTGCGTGAGCAGGTCATTGCGAGCATCGTGACCAGTGGTCAAGCCCCGATGGCGGTTCCAATCGTCGAGGAAGCGCTCCGGCAGAATCCCGGCGATCCAAAGACCTTGACGATGGCTTGGCGCGTTTATCTCGCGGCCAACCAGCTGGAGAAGGCGCTCACGACGGGCACCGAGATGATCAAGGCAGATACTTCTCTCGCGAACGAATCCTACTTTGTCCGCAGCACAGCCGCCGCATCTTCGATCAACCCGGCGCGAGCCTCAGAAATCGTTTCACAGGGCATCGCCAGGTTCCCGCGCAGTGCATCGCTGCTGGTGATTCAGGCCAACACGTTGAGCAAGGCAGGCCAGAACGCCCAGGCGTTGGCGGCGATCAATCGCGCGCTGGCGATAGACCCGAAGGCCGAGGGGGGTTATGCGCAGAAGGCGCTGATTCTCAGCGCACTCAATCAGCCGGATAGTGTCCTCGCCGTCATCAGAGTTGCCGCAGCAGGCGGCAGCGACAAGAAAACTCTCGCCCAGGTAGCGCTCAAGACCGGCAGCGAGGCGTACAAGGCTGGCAACGTGTCGAAGAACCGCACGGACCTTCAGCGCGCCGTCCAGTTCCTGATGCTGTCTGACCAGCTCGAAAGCTCAGCCGATGCGAAATTCCTCGCCGGTGCGTCGGCCTTCCTCATCGGCCAAAGCGCCGTAAACGAAGCGCAGGGGACGAAGAGCTGCACGCTCGCCCGGCTCGCCAAGGAGTCGTTCACGACGGCTCAGGAAAACGTGCCGGCAGGACTACAGTCGTACCCTGACGCGGCGAAACAACTCCTCACCGCGATTCCCCAGTTCACGCCGGCAATAGACGATCAGATAAGGCGCTTCTGCAAATGAACCCGGGAGCGCCGGGCGCGTGGGACAGCGCCTATCACGCCCCGGTGCTTGCGGACGAAGTCGTTGAGTTGTTCAGTGAGGCGAAGACGATTCTCGATTGTACTTTGGGGGGCGGCGGTCACACTGCCGCCCTCCTTTCCATCGGGGCGAACGTCACAGCCATTGACCGCGACCCCGACGCCATCGAGGCCGCCCGCAGCCGGCTTGTCGCCCATGAGGCGGCAGGCCGGTTTCACGTTATATTGGGCAACTTCGCCGAGGCAGACAGGTTGCTCCCCGATCCATCACAGAAATTTGACGGCATATTCGCCGACCTCGGCGTCTCGTCGCACCAATTCGACGACCCGGCGCGCGGATTTTCTTTCCGCGAGGGCGCGGTCCTCGACATGCGCATGAGCGCGGATACAACGCATACCGCTGCCGACTTCCTCAACTCCGCCGACGAAGCGGAGCTGTCGCGAGTGTTTCGCGACTACGGTGACGAGCCGCGCGGCAGGCGACTCGCGCGCGAAGTGGTGCGACGGAGAGAAAACCGTCCCTTCAGGACGAGCGACGATCTGGTCGGCGCAATACGGGCGGTTCTGGGTTCACGGTCCGGCCCGGGCGATTTCGCGCGGATTTTTCAGGCGTTGCGCATTGCCGTGAACGACGAGATCACTTCGCTCGAGGCCGCCCTGCCGGTTCTGCGAGACCGGCTGGCTCCGAACGGTGTGCTGGCGGTGATCTCGTATCACTCCGGTGAGGATCGCCTGGTGAAGCATGCGATGCGGGACTGGTCCGCGGCCTGCGTTTGCCCACCCCGCACCCTCTTCTGCACCTGCCGGGGCCGAGCGCTCGGCAAGGGCGTCACGCGGAAGGCAGTCACCGCGACCGAGGCGGAAATCGCTCGTAACTCGCGCGCGAGAAGCGCGCGTCTCCGCGCATGGCGAAGCGAGGGCTGAAGCGAGGTCGCTGGTTGGTAGCCGGCGGCCTCATCGCATTCGTGATAGTATCGGCAGCCGTCGTCGCGCGCCGGAGCTATGGGCACCGGGAAGGCGTCGAGCTTACCTCGCTTCAGCGTCGCAAGGCGAATCTGGAAAGCGAAAGAGTCAGGCTTTCACAACTCATTCGCACCGGCTCGTCGAGGGCGGTGATCGTACCTCTTGCCGAGCGCCGTCTGGGAATGCGGCTCCCGTCCGATTCACAGATGGTTTTCGTCAAGCGAGCTCAGAGGACCAGTGGTACGCCTTAGCCGTATCAGCGTCATCCACGTCATGCTTGCACTGTTCGCCATGGCGCTAATAGGACAAGCGGCGAAAGTGCAGCTGGTGCAAGGCACGGAATGGTCGGACCGCGCCCGACAACAGCAATTCCGGACGACTCCCGTGCTCGCCAGGCGCGGCAACATCTTCGATGCATCGGGAAATATTCTCGTGGAGAGCCGCGAGCTTCTTCGGCTCGGAGTTGCGCCCGGTGAGGTTCGAGACCCGGCGCTCCTCAGTCGTGCAATCCGCGACGCTGGATTCGAGGCTGAATGGGCGACGGCGGCAATTGATCGCAAAAGAAAATGGGTTCAGCTTCCCGGTCTTCACGTGCCCTCCGAGATCGGCTTGCTAGCCTCATTGAAGGGTGTTCATGCGGAGCCGCTGTCGCGAAGAGAGTACGCGAGCACGGCGGGTGTCGGCCGGATCGTGGGAAGTGTCGGCCCCGATGGCAGGGCCATCAGTGGACTCGAGCTTGCTCTCGACAGCATACTGTCGGGCGATTCGTCGCGCGCATCGGTTGCGCGCGACGTGCGGGGACGCCGCCTCGATTCACCGGGCGATTGGGCGAGAGTGCCCCGGCCCGGTAGCAACGTTACGCTGACCATCAACCGCGATCTTCAGGAGATCTGCGAGCGCGCTCTCGCGCGTGCGACGGACAGCCTGGAAGCCGCGGGTGGGGACATCGTCGTGATGAATCCCAATACCGGTGAGGTCCTCGCGATGGCGAGCCGGCGGTCCGGCCAGAAATCCCTTTCCAACACGGCTGTCACCGAGCCGTTCGAGCCGGGTTCAACACTCAAGCCATTCATTGCTGCGGCACTCCTCCAGCTCAAGCGTGCGCGAACGGACGAGATGATCGACACCCATGGCGGAGAAATGGAGTTGAACGGGCGGAAGATCACCGATCTGCATCGCAGCAAATCGCTGTCTCTCGCCGACGTCATCCGATATTCGAGCAACATCGGGATCGTGCAGTTTGCGTCCCGACTTTCTCCTCGCGAAGAATACGAGACACTTCGCGACATCGGGCTCGGCGCGCCGACCGGAGTGCCCCTGCCGGGCGAGTCCGATGGAATACTTCGGCATCCGCGAAAATGGAGCAGTCAGTCGGCGGCATCGATGGCCATGGGTTACGAAGTGAGCGTGACCCCGCTGCAACTCGTCGCCGCCTACGCTTCGCTGGCCAATGGTGGAGAGCTCGTCCAGCCGCACATCGTAAAGGAAATCCGCGGGGCAGACGGCGATCTGCTCTACAAGGCCGAACGGCGTGTTCTCCGGCGCGTCTACAGCAGGGAAACCGCGAATCAAGTGAGGGACCTGCTCAAGAGCGTGGTCGATAGTGGAACGGGAGTCAAAGCCGACCTTGCGATGTTCCAGATGGCGGGCAAGAGCGGGACGGCGCGAAGGACTGAACAGGGGAAGGGATACGTTCTGGGGAATTACACGGCGTCATTCGTCGGACTTTTTCCAGCCGACAGGCCGCAGTACGTGGTTCTGGTCAAGCTCGATTCTCCGCGACGGGCGTTTTATGGTGGTGAGATTGCAGCCCCGGTGTCGGCGGTGGTGCTTCGCGCCGCCCTTGCGGCGCGAGACGCTGCCCTCGACCGCGGCGACCTCGCGTTGGTAGAGCGTGAAGTGCCATTGCCTGCAGCGGCCGAGAGCGCGAAGAGCGCTGAAGGGATGGCGGAAATTGCTCGACAGTCAATTCCCGTGAGGGGGACGGTGATCGCCGAACAGGCGGCCGCAGATGATCAGCCTCAGAATTCGGAACCAACTCCGGAGCCGGCGAGAACCATCGCGCTCCCATTCACGCGTACCAGACCGTCAGCAGATCGATCACTGCGAGCGGTTCCTGATGTGCGGGGGCTGCCCTTGAGGGCCGCGGTTCGCGCATTGCATACTGCGGGATTCCGAGTGACCCTCGCCCATCCGCAGAGTGAGCCGACCGTTCCCCGAGCCGGTTCACTCTTGCCAGCGGGCACCGTAGTCAAACTTCAGCATACTCCCTGATGCGCTTTCACTCGGGCCGGATAGTACAAGCTCTTGAGAGCGCTGGTCTCCTCATTGAAATACGAGGCGATCTGCCCGAGATGTTCGAGGGAATCTCGGACGACAGCAGGCACGTTGCGCCCGGCTCGCTTTTCATCGCAATCCGGGGGTCAGCTCGCGATGGGCATGATTACCTCGACCGCGCACGCGCTCTTGGTGCTTCCGGCGCAATGGTCGAAGATTCCAGCCGCACGGCTCTGCCCGCGCTGGTCGTTCGCGAAGGGAGAAAGGCCGCGGCCATCGCGGCCGGGGCGGCGTATGGCGATCCGTCGCGTGAGCTCAGGATGATCGGAATCACCGGCACCAACGGCAAGAGCACCACGGCGGGAATACTGCGCCACTTGCTCGATCATCCGGGATCCCGCGCGGCATCGATCGGCACACTTGGTGTGCTGCTTGGCACCGAGGCCGAGGTCATTCCCGGCGGGGCCGAGCTCACCACACCAGGGCCCGTGGAGCTTCAGCGTGTGCTTCGCGACCTTGTGGACAGAGGAGCGACTACCGTGGCCATGGAAGTCTCGTCCCACAGTCTCGACCAGCGACGCATAGATGGCCTGAGCTTTCATACTGCCGTATTCACGAACCTGACGCGCGATCATCTCGATTACCATCACACGATGGAAGCCTATTTCGATGCGAAGGCTCGGTTGATGGAATACATAGAGCCTGACGGCGCGGCAGCGATAAATATTGATGACGCCAACTGGCCCGCGCTCCCTGACTCGCGAAGAAAGATTCTCTTTGGAGTCGACAAGCGCGCTGATGTGCGCGCCACCGACGTGCGGTTCTCGCCCCGCGGCAGCGAATGGATCCTCACACACGGAGGCGAGTCGATTTCCGTGCAGCTCCCGCTGATCGGCGACGTCAACGTGCACAACGCGCTTGGCGCAGTGGCGGTCGGGTTGACGCTCGGCGTTCCATTGCGCGAGCTGGCCACCGGGCTGGGTAACATGCCGCAGGTGCCCGGACGGCTCGAGGTCATATCGGTTTCGCCAACGGTCCTGCGCGACTACGCGCACACTCCCGACGCCATCGAGCGTTCGCTGGCGGCTATCAGGCCCTTCACCTCCGGGAAACTGATCCTTGTGTTTGGATGCGGCGGTGATCGGGATCGAGGCAAGCGCCCAGAGATGGGCAAAGCCGCAGAGGGCGGCGCGGACATGGTAATCATTACGACAGACAATCCGCGCACCGAAGATCCGGAGCGAATACTCGATGACATCGAAACGGGCATGAGCCCTGGCCGTCATGAACGGATCACGAACCGCAAGGCGGCGATCGGGCACGCGCTCAACGAAGCCCGCGACGGCGACGTTGTGCTGCTCGCGGGGAAGGGGCACGAGACGTATCAGATAATTGGAGAGAGCCGGCTTCCGTTCGATGAGAAGATTATCGTGCAGTCGCTCCTGGCTGGCGGAATTTGAGCTTCTGGACCCTTGACCGAGTTGGTGCTGCCCTCGGCGGTGTTCATCCGACCGGCATTCCGTCCGTGGAAGAGTTGTCGGGAGTGACTACCGATTCGAGATCGGTTTCGCCGGGCCAACTCTTCGTCGCACTCACCGGGGAAAACTTCGACGGCCACGATTACATAGCGGCTGCGGTGGAAAAGGGGGCAGCGGCGATTGTCGCGTCGCGCGGCGTCCCAGGTCTCGATGTCCCCGTCTTTCAAGTTGCCGACACTCTCGTTGCGCTGGGTCAGCTCGGCAGCTACTCGCGTCGCGCATGGGGCGGAGCGGTGGTGATGGTCGCTGGAAGCAACGGCAAAACCACCACCAAGGACCTCATCCTCGCTGCGCTTTCCCGCGCGATGAAGGTGCATGCGACATCCGGCAATCTCAACAACCGCATCGGCGTTCCGCTGACGCTGCTTTCGATCCCGCCTGATTGCGAAATCGCTGTCGTCGAGGCCGGTACAAACCTGCCCGGCGAAGTTGCGATTCTGCGGTCGATCATCGACCCGGACATTGCTGTTGTTACCTCGATCGGCGAGGAACACCTGGAGGGACTGGGAGATCTCGATGGAGTGTTGCGTGAGGAGTCGGCAGCATTTGACGGAGTGCGTATCGCCATCACTCCCGCCTTCCAGCCCGAGATTGGCGCCGAGGCCAGCGGACGGGCCGCTACCGTGGTGACGGCGGGGTTGGACGAGGGAGACGTCAAGCCGTCGAGCTGGTCCATCGAGCCCGATGGCGTGGGGACACTGGTGCTGGGTGCGGCACGACTTACTCCGCCTCTCCGCGGCATTCACAATCTCAGAAACACAATGCTTGCAATCGCGGTGTCGAGGTCGTGCGGCGTTTCGGATGGGGTGGCGGCAGCGGGAATCGAGGCGATGCCCGTTCCACGCATGCGTTCTGCATGGCAACAACTTGGCAGGGCCACGTTGATCAATGACGCCTATAACGCAAATCCGGGATCCACACGCGCGGCGATCGATCTCTTGACGAGCGTCGGACCAGGGCGACAGAGAGTCGTGGTGCTGGGGACGATGCGGGAGTTGGGGGATGCCGCTGATCGATGTCACGATGACATCAGCCGCCTTGCACTCGATTCCGGAGCCGACGTCGTGGCGGGGGTTGGAGACTTCGCGGCGTCGCTGGCCCGCGTGGGCGGAGGCGACCCGAGAATCGTCACGTCGGGTACCGTCGCTGAACTTTGGACCCTTCTCGCGCCACGGATGCAGCCCGACGCGGTTATTCTATTGAAAGCATCTCGCGGCGTTCAACTGGAGCAGCTCGTTCCGCAACTGACAACCTGGGCCAACTCCTAGTGCTCAATTATCTGCTGGTTCCGCTGGTAGGCGACTTCGGATTTCTGCGAATTTTCAACTACATCTCGTTCCGGGCGGCGGGCGCGGCTGTGACTGCCCTGCTGGTTTCGTTCTTCATTGCGCCAATCATCATACGTCGGCTGCGACGGATGAGGCTGCATCAAGTGATTCGCGAGGGCACACCCGACAGCCATCAGGAAAAAAGACGCATTCCTACGATGGGAGGCTTGATCATTCTGGCATCGACGCTCGTGCCAACGTTCCTGTGGGCGAAGCTCAACAATCGCTACGTGCTGATCGCTATGTTCGTGATGCTGTGGATGGGATTCATCGGCTTCGTCGATGACTTTCTCAAGCTCAAGCAGCGGCAGGCGGGCAAGAAGAACACCGGTCTCATCGAGAGCTACAAACTGGTCGGGCAGTTGACGATCAGCATCGCCCTCGGCTGGTATCTCTGGCACTATCCGCTGTCCACGCTGCCGGGCGCGTCCACCACGCTTCCATTCTACAAGTACATCCTCATCGTCCCCACGTTTGCGTGGGTGTACGTTCTATTCGTGGCATTCGTGCTCACCGGAACGAGCAATGCTGTGAATGTCACAGACGGTCTCGACGGTCTTGCCGCTGGCCTGACCGCGATCGCAGTGCTCACTCTGGCGCTCTTTGCTTACGTCATCGGCCGCATCGACGCATCGTCCTACCTCCAGGTGTTCTACCTCCGCGGAGCCGGTGAACTCACGGTTTT
Source organism: Gemmatimonadaceae bacterium (assembly GCA_046593165.1). GTDB lineage: Bacteria > Gemmatimonadota > Gemmatimonadetes > Gemmatimonadales > Gemmatimonadaceae > UBA4720. The sequence continues at coordinate 8,802 of JBKJRW010000210.1, read as the reverse complement.
CTGCGCGGCGATAATGGGCGCGTGTATAGGATTTCTCTGGTACAACACCCACCCCGCAGAGGTTTTCATGGGTGACACGGGCTCGCTCGCGCTGGGCGGCGCCCTCGGAGTCATCGCGATTCTTCTCAAGTCGGAATTCGTTCTGTTGATCGTCGGTGGCGTCTTCGTGGTTGAAATGGGTTCCGTGATCATCCAGCGTGTGGCCTTCAAGTACCTCAAGAGGACAAGGGGGCTGGAGTACGCCCAGGCCAATCGGGTATTCCGAACGGCTCCCCTCCATCACCATTTCGAGCGAGGTGGATGGGATGAGAGCCAGGTCGTGGTCCGCTTCTGGATTCTCGGTATTCTTTGCGCGTTCCTCGCATTGAGCACGCTGAAACTCAGATGACGAAAGGGGAGCGACAGGAAGGCGAGGTCGCCATTCTGGGCCTCGGAAAGAGTGGCACCTCGGCGGCGAAGCTTCTGCTTGCCGACGGCAAGCGAGTCTACATTTCCGACGCCGGATCGACGCCGGGGCTGCAGGATGTCGCGCGGCAACTCAGAGACCTCGGCGCAATCGTCGATGTTGGCGGGCACGATCTTGCGCGCATCGCACGCGCTTCACGTGTCGTGGTCAGCCCGGGGATCGATCCGGCTGTGCCGGCGATCGCCGCGGCGCGTGAAGCCGGCATCCCAATCGTCAGCGAGATAGAGGTGGCACTAGGCTATCTCGATACCACGCGCATTATCGCTGTGACCGGTACGAACGGGAAGACGACGACGACTGCCCTCATCGGACACATCCTGAGAGGATTGGGTGAGAACGCTGTGGACGCAGGCAATATCGGCACGCCGTTGACCGATCTGGCGCGTCGCGATCAACGGCCTGACTGGATCGCGCTGGAAATGTCTTCGTTCCAACTGCACGACACGCCCAGTCTCGCACCAGACGTCGGCGTTCTCACCAATCTCAGTCCCGATCACCTCGATCGTTATCCGACCACAAACGAATATTACGCGGACAAAGCGCTCCTTTTTTCGAACGCCTCGGAATCGTCCCGGTGGGTGCTCAATGCTGACGATGCGAGGGTGGCGGAGATGACGGGCGCGATCGCGGGAAGGAAGTTCACCTTCTCCGTGCGACATTCTGCGGATGCATGGCTCGACGACGCGTCAGGCACGCTGCACCTGCTCGACCGCCCTCTCATGTCGCGCGGGGAATTCGGTCTTCTGGGTGACCACAACGTCGCGAACGCGCTCGCTGCTGCGCTCGCCGTCTCGGTGGCCGACGAGCGGTTTCAGGAGAGCGACGCACGCGATGGCATTGTCGCCGCGCTGCGTACCTTCAACGCGCTGGCGCACCGTCTGGAAATCGTTGGCGAGAGGGGCGGCGTTCAATGGATCAACGATTCAAAGGCGACCAATGTCAGCTCGGCTATGGTTGCAATTGCGGGCATGCGCAGGCCAACCGTTCTGCTGTTGGGGGGCCGGCACAAGGGCGAGTCGTATGCCGGCCTTGGCGACGCTATAAGAAAGTCTGTGAAAAAAATCATCGCGTTCGGTGAAGCGGCACCCGTTGTCGCCGCAGATCTCGCCGGCGTGGCTCCTCTGGAGGAGCTTGGGTCAGATTTCGAAGAAGTTATGCGGAGGGCGCGGGAGGTCGCAGAGCCGGGCGATGCTGTCCTGCTTTCGCCAGCTTGCTCGAGTTACGACATGTTCGGGAATTACCAGGAGCGGGGAGCACTGTTCAAGACTCTCGCCATGGCAGGGTAGTGGCAAGCACTGTAGCGGATATTCGCTTCCGATGGTACATGGGCCCCGAGGCGCGACTGCTTCTCCTCATCACCGCATGCCTGTTGGCTTTCGGGTTGGCGACGGTCTACAGCGCGAGCGCGATCCTCGCCCAGAGCAAGAATCTTGGCAGCAGCTTTTTCTTCCTGCGCCAGCTTGCCGGCGTCGGTGTCGGCCTCATTGTGCTGGCGATATTCGCGAAGGTAGACGCAGAACTCTGGAGCAAGTATGCATGGCCTCTCATGCTCCTCTCGATGTTGCTGTTGCTGATCGTCATCCTTCCATTCACCGAGTCAATCGCTCCGCGCCTTCGAGGATCACGTCGGTTTCTCGTTGGCTCTTCGCTCCAACCTTCGGAGCTGGGCAAGATCGCTGTCATCGTATGGACATCGATGCTGGTGGTGAAGAAGGGCGACTCCCTGCGTGGGCTGACAAAGGGACTGCTGCCGTTTCTCGTTGTCGTGGGCGTGCTCGATGTTCTCGTGGCACTCGAGCCGGATCTCTCGGTGGCGATGATGTATACGCTGATCATGGGCATCGTGCTGTTTGCCGGCGGGGTGCGCATCGGTCACTTTGTGGTTCTCGGAATTGTGGCTATACCCCTTCTGTGGGGACAAATGCAGCGCCTCAACTACGCGCTGTTACGCATGAGCGCGTTCTTCGATCCCGGAAGCGCGCCTACGCATGTGAGTGACCAGCTCCGCCAGTCTCTTATTGCTGTGGGTTCCGGACAGCTTTTCGGTCTCGGCTTCGGGCAGGGAAGGCAACAACTTGGATTTCTTCCGCTCGCCTACGATGATTTTATTGCCGGCTCAATCGGAGAAGAGTGGGGATTCATCGGCATTTGCGTGCTCATACTCGCGTTCGCGGGATACGCGTTTCTGGGATTCCGCATCGCGAAAAAAGCGCGCTCGCCGTTTCTTCAGCTCACGGCGGTTGGAATTACCGCGACAGTGGTGTTGACCGCTTTTTTGCATATAGGGGTCGCGATCGGGTTGCTTCCGACCACCGGTCTAACCCTTCCATTCGTTTCCTTCGGGCGCTCCAACCTTGTGCTCTCCATGCTTATGACTGGCATCCTGGTCAACATTGGCAGCACACGGGAGAAGGTGATGGGATCCCGCGCGACCGACCCGTCGTTCACGCTTCAGCGAGCGTAAGGTGCGCATCATCTTTGCCGGCGGCGGCACCGGCGGCCACCTTTACCCCGGCCTTGCGATCGCACGAGCGATGAAGCGCGCGGACCCCGCTGTAAAGCCTTTTTTCATCGGTGCCCGGCGTGGTATCGAGCGCACTGTTCTGCCGTCAACTGAGTTTCCTCACGAACTGCTCGACCTGCACCCCCTTTACCGCGCGCGCCCGTGGGAAAACTGGAAGACGTTGAGAGGTGCGGCGACAGCATGGGTCAGGCTAGGGAAAATCGTTGCGGAGGAACGACCAGCATGCGTCGTCGGCACCGGAGGATATGCATCCGGCCTCGCTCTCGCATACGCCGCAATGCACGGAATTCCGTATGCCGTGCAGGAGCAGAACAGTTTTCCCGGATTGACGACAAAGCTGTTCAGCCGGTTTGCGCGGCAGGTGCACAACGGATTTCCCGAAGCGGCGTCCCACCTCAAGCCGGGTCGCAACACGCAACTCTTCGATTCGGGTAATCCTATCGAACCACCGCCGGAACCGCGTCCCGACAGACTTGCCGCGCGAGGTGCGTGGGAGTTTCCGCCCGTCGGCGGCAGGGTGATGCTCATTTACGGCGGCAGCCAGGGGTCGAAGGCGATCAACGACGTGGTAGCCGCATGGGTGAAGAGCAGCATACCCGACGGCTTGTACGTGATCTGGGCCACCGGGCAGAACACGTACGCTGACTATGCCCAATTGGAATCCGATCGCGTCCGGATCAGACCCTACCTCGCTCCAATGACGGAAGCGTACTCCGCTGCCGATTTCGCACTGTCCCGCGGCGGAGCGATGGCTACCGCGGAGCTCGCGGCGTGGGGAATACCACCGATTGTGGTTCCACTTCCTACGGCTGCCGCCGATCATCAGACGGCGAATGCGCGCGCTCTCGCGGCAGCGGGCGCGGCCGAATTCATCCGTCAAAGCGAACTGACCGTCGCCTCGCTCGACAAATCCGTCCGCACGCTGCTCGGCGACGCGTCTCTCCTCGAGCAGAGGTCGGTCGCGGTGCTTCGGCGCGCAAGGCCGCATGCCGCCGCCGAAATCGCGCGAAGCATACTCGATATGGTCAACGCATGACGCTGCTAGATTGACCATGCAATGAGAGAGAGGCCCCGTGACGGAACCCGCCCCGTACACTTTGTCGGAATAGCAGGCGCGGGCATGAGCGCCCTGGCTGAGTTGTACGTTCGGCGCGGTTACAGCGTTACCGGATGCGATACCAATATTGCATCGGTGGGTGACCTCGAGCGGCTCGGCGTCCTTGTGCTGGATGGCCACGATCCGTCTCACGTGACCGGGGCATCCGAGGTCATCGTCACGTCGGCGGTTAAAAAAAATCATCCCGAACTAGAGCGAGCGCGCGAACTCGGAATCCCGGTGATTCGGCGCGCCGAGGCGCTCGGTCGAGCGGTGTCGGGTGGCCAGATCGTAGGAGTCGCCGGCACACACGGCAAAACGACGACGACTGTGATGACCACGCAGGCGCTCGCATCGGCGGGACTGAATCCGACTGGGGTAGTCGGTGGCCGGGTCGAGGCATGGAACGGCAATCTCAGCGCGGGCGGAGACTCGCTGTTTGTTGTCGAGGCCGATGAATACGATCGCTCGTTTCACGCGTTGGCGCCGACAGTCGCGGTGGTGACGAACATGGAGGCCGATCACCTCGATATCTATCCGGGTGGAATCGACGAGATTCGGGATGCGTTCGCGCAGTACATTCGCGGTGCGCGCACCGTCGTACTTTGCGCGGATGATCCGGGGGCGTCGAGTCTCCCCACTCCGAGCACTGCCGAAGTCATCCGGTACGGAAGCATGTCGCAGGACGCAAGGCTTGTAGCCGGCGACATTCGCTCTGAGCACGGAGGCACGCGCTTCGATGTTGTCTACGACGGCAAGGCCATCGGTGAGCTCAAGCTCGCAGTGCCGGGGTTGCACAACGTGCGCAACGCTCTGGCGGCCGTCGCGTCAGGCATTGCACTGGGAGTCGATCTCGGCGCGATGCGGCCTGGGCTCGAAGCGTTCCCTGGCGTCGAGCGAAGGTTTCAGCTTCTTGGCGACACCGCCGGTGTGACTATTGTCGATGACTACGCTCACCATCCGACGGAGATCGAAGCCACTCTCGAGGCGGCGCGCGCGGCGTTTCCCGGGCGGCGCATCATCGCCGCGTTTCAACCGCATCTGTACACGCGTACGCGGGACTTCCATGTCGCGTTCGCGGAGGCTCTTTCCGGGGCGGATATCGTCTTTCTCGCGAATCTCTATCCGGCGCGCGAGCAGCCCATGGAGGGAGTGTCGGCAGAGATGATCGCTTCGCCAATGCGGGATGCCGGGCGCGCACCGATCTGGGAAGGTCCGCGCGATGAACTTGCGGCGGCGCTCGCGGCAGTTGTCCGCGAAGGCGACATCGTGATCACGATTGGAGCCGGCGACATCACGCGAACGGGGCCCGAGCTCAAAGCACTGCTCGAGGCCAGGGTGTGACTGCGCTGCTTCCGATGGAAGCCGAACCGCCCCGAACTTCAGGACGATGGCGTCTGTTGGCTGCGATTGTACTGCTGTTGCTGATTGCGCCCGCTTCCTGGCTCGCCCGCCGCGGTGCGTCGGAGCTCGAGTTCTTTCACCTTCGATCGATAGTCGTCGAGGGCACGCGTTACCTGTCGCCTGAGACGGTCATCGAGCGCCTTGCCGTCGATACCATGCGATCAGTCTGGGACGACACGGCTCCGCTCGCCGAGAAGCTGAGGTCCATGCCGCAGGTGGGAGAGGTCACGATCGAGCGCAGACTTCCGGGTACGCTCGTGGTGATTATCAAGGAAAATCTTCCCGTAGCCCTCGCGCAAAGTCCCCGCGGGCTCGAGGCCGTGGATAGTCTCGGAACGGTACTGCCGATCGATCTGACAAGAGTCGACCTCGATCTTCCCGTTGCCGCGCAGCGCGACAGGCAGATTCTCGCGCTCCTTGGCGACGCACGCGCACGAAACCCTGCGTTGTTCCGTCGCATAAGTGAGGTCGCTCGCGACGGTGGCGATGGGTTGCTGATTCTTCTCGTCCCCTCGGGCAGGGGAGCGCCTGTTATGGCGACACCTGGAATCGGCGACACCCTTTCTGACAGCCTGAGCGCGATTTCACCGGCATTGCTTCGCGTCCGCGCACCGATGGGGGTGTCAGTCAAGCGATTGGCCGATATCTTTCCCGTCGAGTCCGACCTGTTGCGGCGCCGGGCCAATGTCGCCGAGCTCGACCTACGCTACCGCGATCAGGTGATCGCAAGGCTTCAATGAATCCTGAACGTGTCATCGCCGGTCTAGACATCGGGTCCGCGAAAACAACGGTGGTAATCGCAGAGGCGACAGGCGATCTACATCGTCCGGCATCGCTGAAGATTCTTGGCGTTGGCCAGGCGCGAACCACCGGGCTTCGCCGTGGCATCGTAGCTGATATCGAAGAGACGACCCGCTCGATCAAGAAAGCGATCGAGGACGCCGAAAGGATGGCTGGGACAAAGATAGAGTCGATCTACGCCGGCATTGCGGGCGAGCATGTGCGCGCGATGACGAGCACCGGCATAGTGGCAGTGAATGGAGATGAGATCACTCGCGCCGATGTGAGCCGCGCCAACGAAGTCGCCCGCGCTCAACCGATACCGCAGGACAGGGAGTTGCTGCATGCGATCCCGCAGGAGTACACGGTAGACAAGAACCAGGGCATCAGAGATCCGATCGGGATGATCGGCACTCGGCTCGAGACCGAGATGTACCTGATCACGATCGGCAGCTCGCCGGCGATGAATCTTCGAAAGTCCGTCGAGCGCGCCGGGTATCGAGTGAAAGAACTGGTGCTCGAGCCGCTTGCCAGCGCTCTCGCCGTTCTCACCGAAGACGAGAAGGAGCTGGGCGTCGCGCTCGTGGAGATGGGGGCCGGAACGACGGACCTTGCCGTCTTCCACGAGGGGAAGATTCGCCATCTCGGCACGATCGCCTTCGGCGGCAACAACGTGACGAGCGACATCGTGCACGGGCTCGGCGTGACCCAGGCCGATGCGGAGCGGCTGAAGGATCGCCACGGCTGCGCCTACGAGGCGCTGGTGGACCCCACCGACATCATCCAGCTGCCGAGTACTGTGGCGCAGGGCGACCGGCAGATTCCGCGCGAGCTCCTGGCGCACATCATCCACCAGCGGATGGATGAGATCTTCGATCTCGTGCAGCGTGACGTGCAGGCGGCCGGCTTCGCGGGCAAGCTCGCGGCCGGCGTCGTGCTCACCGGCGGCGCAGCGTCCATGGAAGGCAGTGCGGAACTCGCGAGCGACGTCTTCGGTACTGGCGTGCGCGTCGGCACGCCGACGGAGCAGATCGGGGGCCTGAGCGACTCGGTGGACGCGCCACAGTTCGCCACGGTGGTGGGCCTCGCGCAGTACGGCGCGCATCGCATGGCGCTGGGCGGCGCGAGCGCATCGGCGAAGCGCATCAAGCTGCCGGGCGGCGGCGGGATGGACAAGCTGGGCGAGCGGATCAAGTTCTGGCTGCAGGACTTCTTCTGACGAACGGTCGGACTGTCTTTCGGTCTGACCGCCTGACCGTCTGACCGTTGTTTATCACAAACCCACGCACGCTTTTCCCCTGTGGAAAACATCTCTCGCGCCGGTCTGTGCCCTCCGACCCGATGACTCGTCTGTTGCATGAGAGATAGGGCTGGCCGGAACGATCGGGAACGTTATATTGCCCCATCGCTTCCGGGCTGCCGGCGACTCGAAGTTCCTTCCGCGTGTTCTCTCGCACCGCCCGTGTCCGTGCGCCTTCCTGATCCAGTCTTGGCACACTTCGTCGTAGGGGAGTGTCGTACGCAATGATCTTCGAATTCGAAGAGAGCGCCGCACAGAACGCTCGCATGAAGGTGGTCGGCGTCGGCGGCGGTGGTGGCAACGCCGTCAACCGCATGATCGACGAGCATCTCGAAGGCGTCGAGTTCATCTCGGTGAACACGGATGCCCAGGCGCTCCTGAGTTCGAAGTCCGATCTCAAGATCCAGATCGGCAAGAAGCTCACCCGGGGACTCGGTGCCGGTGCTCGTCCCGAGGTGGGCAAGCAGGCGATCGAGGAGAGTCGGGACGAGATGATGAAGGCCGTCTCGGGCGCCGACCTCGTCTTCATCACCTGCGGCATGGGCGGCGGCACCGGCACTGGTGCGGCCCCGGAGATCTGCGCGCTCGCGCGGGAGCAGGGCGCCCTCACCGTCGGCATCGTCACGCGGCCCTTCCTCTTCGAGGGGCGCAAGCGGATGCGCCAGGCGGAGCAGGGCATCAGCGAGATGCGCAAGCACGTGGACACGATGATTGTCGTGCCGAACGAGCGCCTCCTCGCGGTCGTGGGCAAGGGCATCCCCTTCCAGGATGCGCTCAAGAAAGCGGATGAAGTGCTGCTGCACGCCACCCAGGGCATTTCGTCGCTCATCAGCGTGACGGGGCTGGTCAACGTCGACTTTGCCGACGTGCGCACCGTCATGCAGAGCGGCGGCTCGGCCCTCATGGGTACGGGCATCGGCCGCGGCGAGAATCGCGCGATGGAGGCGGCGCAGCAGGCCATCTCCAGTCCGCTGCTGGACAACATCAGCATCTCCGGGGCGATGGGCGTGCTCGTGAACATCACGGGCGGCGCCGATCTCACTCTCGGCGAGGTGCACCAGATCAACGAGATCATCCACGACGCCGTCGGCGACGACGCCGAGATCATCTTCGGCGCTGTCCACGAGCCGGCGATGCAGGGCGAGATTCGCGTCACCGTCATCGCCACTGGCTTCGACAAGGCCATTCAGCCAGGCCTCGTCACGCCAGCGCACGATCTGCACGCCGTGAGC
>JBKJRW010000157.1:0-2925 GCA_046593165.1 Gemmatimonadaceae bacterium | reverse complement strand
GCTTGATCCGTACTCGGCGTCCCTTGCTGTCAGTCATCATCTCTTCACGCATCGCACGAGACAAATCCTCGGTGCACTTGTTCACAGAAGCAGACGCGGGCAGTTCCCACAACTTGTTTGCGATCGCGTACTCTGCCATCGTACGAGCCGCGGCAGGCCAAGGTCTTCCAGACAAGCGATACTCGCGAACAATACGCTGCATCTGTGTGTTGTAGCTCGACATGCTCTTAGCCCATAGCGTAGAAGGTTTGTCCGTAGCCATCAGCGATCGCTGATGGAACGATCAGGTGCCGGATCTTTGCGAGGTGACGTCGCAAAACGCTGTATTGCCCGGTCCTCCTCTGCAGTTGGCCGACCACAAGTCCAGGATGCACACCAATCCTCTGTGCGAAGCCAGGCACCCGAGATTCCCAGTACATCGGATGAACTCGTTCAACGAAGTCTTTTATCTCTTCAGCGGGTACGCAGAACTCGGCCGCCGCTTCATTCGCGACCTGTTCCTCCTTCGGCAGGCTAGCTTCGTCCACTTTAGCTCCGGGCTCATCGAGAGCTTCCGCAATGGCCGTTTCTCGGCCGTCTCCGCGAAGTACGTGTTCAATCTCGTGGCGCAGAACAAACCAAAAATTATCTATTCGATCAAAGCGAAGAGACATTCCGATTACGGGGTTAGTTGGCGTTTCCCCGAGCCAAAAGCAGGCCCCATCTACCTTCAGGCTAGGCAGCGGTTCAACAATGACCAGCCGAACGCCTGCTTCTGCGAGCAGTCGCGGAACGTGGCGAACATTTTCCGGCTCAAGCAATAGCACCTTGAGTTTCTCGAGCGCTTCCTTGAGCGCGCTTTCAGAATAAGGGGCAACCGCCATCGCCTCCGCAATCTGTTTAACGCGGAAGAGCCAGGTCTGCTGAATCATCGTGTCTGGTGACGCGTGGTCTGTCTTTTTGGCCGCTCGTGCGAAGACTGGCTCATCTTCAATAGAGCCCATGCCGAAGAACTGAATTACGTGGGACTCCAACACTTCGGGTGAATCGGAAGGACCGATCCAGCCGCGCTTAAGCATTTCACGAATTGGGAATCGCTCTCGGAGTCGTGCCGCCTTTGCAATCTTAGGGGACACGGGTTCGCCCTTGCCGAGCTGATAAGCCGCTTCAAGGTTTAGCCAGAACTGAGGTGACGTGCCAAGAGCAGCAGCGATCTCCTTAGCTGTCGCTGGCGTAATGGCTCTCTTGCCTGCAATGATCTCATTCACGAGACGCGTCGGCCGACTGATGATCTGGGCAAACTCAGTCTGCGTCCAGTTGCGCGCCTCGAGCTCGTCACGGAGATACTCTCCAGGCGGGAATACCTCGGCAGGGACTCGCGTTGCTGCTGTCACCGCTCCCTCCTGTGGATTAGTGGTAGTCGACAATCTCTATTACTCCAACCTTTTTAGTGGCGCCCTTTCCTCTGAGTTCAATAATGAGGCGCCATTGTTTGCCCAGTCTCAACGAATGCTGGTCCTGCCGGTCCCCTTTCAGCGTCTCAAACCCTAGACCTCTCAGTTGATAAAGGTCCCGCTCATCAGTGGCAGCTCGAATCGCCTGTATGACCTTCCGATACCCACGTACAACTGCGGGGGCGTAGCCAGCCTCCGCCTTCGGATCAGTTTCTAGTTCATCTAAGTCGGGGTCATCGAACTCCACTTCCATACAGTAAATCTAGGCTAACCATTGAAATTACACAATACCATTATTACACTTAGTGGAAATATAGTACCCCGACGGATGATGGGACAAAAGCCAGGGTCAGGCCGATGCTCAATGCCGCCTTGTGTAGTATCGAAAATGATACTATCTTCGGAGAAACATGAATAGTCGTCAGGCGGCGACTCTCAGGTCGATCTACGCCAATCCGACTCCTGGCGACATTCGCTGGGAGCAAATCGTTTCATTGCTGAAGGCAGTTGGTGCCGAGTTGGACAAAGGGAGATCGGGCTCACGCGTCGCGATCGTCTTGAACAACCGGGTTTCAGTTGTGCACAGGCCGCACCCGGGTTCAGAAGTCGGGCGGCACACAATCCGGGATATTCGGGATTTTCTGAAGGATTCAGGGATTACTCCCTAGTTGGGAAGGGGACCATCATGGCAACCATGCAGTACGGGGATTACGTCGCACGCATAATGTTGGATGAAGGACGCGGCGTGCTTCATGGACGCGTTGAAAATATGGCAGACGTCATTTCTTTCGAAGGAGCGACTGTGGAAGAGCTCCAGAAAGAGTTTGAAGAATCAGTGAACCTTTATCTCAAGGTCTGCAAGAAAAGAAGGATAGAGCCCAAGCGGCCCTATTCCGGCAAGTTTGTGGTGAGACTGAATCCGACTTTGCACAGGGAAATAGCAGTCGCCGCTGACCGTCAAGGGGAAAGCATCAACAAGTGGGTAGAGCGAGCGCTTGAGCAGGCGGCTCTCGGTTAGCCGATGGCGGCCATTCGTGACAGCGTGATGTCAGGCGGATCAACTGACAGCCACGACCTGAGTGCCATCATGGCTGAGATCCTCAGCGGCTATGCACTTCCTTTGGACGGCTATCATGGAGTCGTCCACTGGGCTCGCGTTCTCGAGAACGGGTTGCGGGTTGCGGAGGTGACGGCGGCCGACCGCGAAGTGGTGACGCTGTTCGCCTTGTTCCATGATTCCAGACGAATCAATGAGCACCGGGATAAAAATCACGGCCTCCGGGGCGGGGAACTCGCTCGGTCTCTTCGTGGCTCATTAATACACCTGGATGATCATCAATTCGACCTTCTGTTTGAAGCTTGCCGGCTGCATACGGATGGCAAGAGCGTTGGCGACCCGACTCTGTTGGCGTGTTGGGACGCGGACCGGCTGGATCTTGGAAGGGTGGGGATCACTCCGGAACCGCGTCGGCTGTGTACCGACGCTGCGCGC